>JANPKF010000166.1:0-3286 GCA_031425895.1 Caulobacteraceae bacterium
AATTCGCTCCGCGAGGTCACCCTCATCGGAGTCGATGGCGTTCCGGGCGCATTCGCGACGGCTTTTCAGGCCGAGGTGTCAGCGTTCCCAGGGACCAGACGGGCGGCGACTGAAGACATCATTTTCGAGCTGGGGGCGCGCGCTACGGCGGCCCGGTCGATGTCGGTCACTACCTGTGTTGATCCACAAGGGGGCAAATGGCTGTCCCGTCCCCATGAGTCAAGGGGCGGGCCAGCCCGCATACGAATGAATTTGCAGAGCTATTCGCCCGCCATCCACAGGCCGGGTCAGTTCTGACCCTGGGCCCGGCGCAGGCCAGCCGACCTGGCGTCGGTGAAGTCGGCGGAGGCCAGCTTCTTGGTGGCCGGCGCCGTGTCGCGTCCGTGCGCGGCCAGCAGGCCGTCGAGACGCGCCTTCGAAGCCTTGAAGCGGGCGACGTCGGCGCCGCTGAGGATCGAGCCGGTCGGCACCTTGGCGCCGATCGGATTGACCCGGCCGCCCTTGAAGAAGATTTCGTAGTGCAGGTGAGGGCCGGTCGAGGCGCCGGTCGAGCCGACGTAGCCGATGACCTGGCCCTGGCTGACGGGCACGCCCGGACGGATGCCCTTGGCGTAGCGCGACATGTGGCCATAGCCGGTGGCGTAACCGCCGGCGTGCTTGATCTTCACCCAGTTGCCGTAGCCGCCGTAACGGCCGGCCATCTCGATAACGCCGTCGCCGGCCGCCAGGATCGGGGTGCCGGTGCCGGCCCCGAAGTCGATGCCCTGGTGCATACGGCTGTAGCCGAGGATCGGGTGGCGGCGCATGCCGAACTTGCTGGTGATGCGGGCGCCGTCGACGGGCGTGCGCAGCAGAGCGGATTTGATGTTCTTGCCGAGGTCGTCGAAGAACTGGACCTTACCGTCGGTGCGGGTGAAGCCGTAGAACTTCATGCCCTTCACCTGGGCGTACTGCAGGTCGCCGGCCTCGATGGTGCGGCCGCTGTCGGTGACCTTGCGGTCGAACACCAGGCAGAACTCGTCGCCTTCCTTGATGTCGCGGCTGAAGTCGATCTTGTGGCTGAACAGCTTGGCGGCCTGGCTGACGATGGCCGAGTTGGCGCCGACGACGCTGGCGCTCTCATGGAAGCTTCCCTGCATCTCGCCGCAGGCGACCGTGGTCTCCTCGCGGACCTCCTCGGCCATTTCGCGCAGGCGCAGGGCGCCGTCGAAGGTGCGCGAGACGGTGATGGTCTTGGCCTGGCCAGTGCGCATGCTGAGGCCGACCAGGCGGGCGGGGCCGCGCTGGTTTTGCGGCTGGGCGACCGAGGCGATGAAGTCCATGCCGGCGCGGATGTTGACGGTATCGACGACGCCCGACAGCGTCTTGATCACGGCGCGGGCGTCGGCCTCGCCGACCCCGGTGCGCTGCACGGCGTCTTCCAGGGTTTCGCCGGGGCGAACCTCGACGGCGATGCTCTCACCGCGATTGAAGCCGGGCAGGGCCTCGGCCTGGGCAAAGGCCATGTGCTGCAGGGCCGCGAAGGCGGCGGGATCCATCGGTGGGGTGATGGAGGTCTGCGCGGGCTCGCCCATCCGCCAGGCCAGCGCCAGAACCGCGAAGCCGGCGATGCCGACAAACAGTTTGGGCGCGATGCGGGTGGTCGGGCGTCGCGGATCGAATTCTTGCATTCATTCCCCCGTCGCGGACCGGCGCTCCTTGGGTGGGACCGGTCAGTCGCTTCAGAATGGTACGGCTGGGACGCCCCCCAGCAATTCTAGGGCCGGTTTCTGCCGACCCGCCCCGATAGAGGCAAGCAATATTCGATGCTTCGGTCCATTTGTCACGTCGGTGGTTAACAAAGCGGCGAAGGGCCGGGCGTTCAGAGGAGCTCGAGCACACGCTCCTGCGGCCGGCAAAGCGCCGCCCCCCTGGGCGTAACAACGATTGGACGGTTCACCAGAATGGGATTGCGGACCATGGCCTCAAGAATGGCGTCCTCGGCAGTATCCGGCGAAGTGAGGCCCAGCGCTTCCGCATCGGTCCCTCGCTCGCGCAGAATGTCCCGCGCCGACGAGCCCATGGTGGTCAGCAGGGTCTTCAGCTGAGGCTTGGTCCAGCCGGCCTTCAGATACTCGACGACGGTCGGCTCGATGCCGCGTTCGCGGAGCAGGTCGATGGTCTTGCGCGATGTGCCGCAGGCGGGGTTGTGGAAGACGGTGACGGTCGGATCGGTCATTCGGTCAGCTCTGCTCCGGGCGAGGGGGCGGGCGGCGCTCATACCAACCTTGGCTGCGGTTGACGAGGGCGGCGACCGACAGCAACACCGGCACCTCGATCAGCACCCCGACGACCGTCGCCAGCGCCGCCCCTGACTTCAGGCCGAACAGGCTGATGGCGGCGGCCACCGCCAGTTCGAAGAAGTTGCTGGCGCCGATCAGGGCCGACGGGCCGGCCACCTGGTGGCTCTCGCCGGCAGCCCGGTTCAGGACATAGGCGAGGCCGGCGTTGAAATAGACCTGGATCAGGATCGGCACGGCAAGGATGGCGATGACCAGGGGCTGGCCGAGGATCTGGGGGCCCTGGAAGCCGAACAGCAGCACGAGGGTGGCCAGCAGGGCGGCCATCGAGGCCGGTTGCAGGATTTGAAGCGCGCGATCCAGCGCCCCCTGGCCCCTCGCCAGCAGGAGGCGGCGGATCAACTGGGCGGCGGCGGCCGGAAGGACGACATAGAGCAACACCGACAGGGCCAGGGTCTCGAACGGCACGGTGATCGAGGCCAGACCCAGCAACAGCGCGACGATGGGTCCGAAGGCGACCAGCATGATGACGTCGTTGAGCGCCACCTGGCTGAGGGTGAAGTGCGGTTCGCCCTTCACCAGCTGGCTCCAGACGAAGACCATGGCCGTGCAGGGGGCGGCGGCCAGCAGGATCAGGCCGGCGATGTAGCTGTCGATCTGTCCGGCCGGCAGGAGGGGCCGGAACAGCAGGCCGATGAACAGCCAGGCGAGCAGGGCCATGGAGAAGGGCTTCACAGCCCAGTTGATCAGCAGGGTCACCGAGATGCCGCGCCAATGGCGTCCGACCTGGCCGAGCGCGGCGAGGTCGATGCGAAGCAGCATCGGGATGATCATCAGCCAGACCAGGCCGGCGACCGGCAGGTTGACCCTGGCGACCTCCATCGCCGCCAGGGCGTCGAAAAGGCCGGGGAAGACAGCGCCGAGGGCAACACCCGCGACGATGCACAGGGCGACCCAGAGGGTCAGGAACCGTTCGAACAGGCTCATGATCAGCAGGCCTCCGTGCC
>JANPKF010000167.1:0-10028 GCA_031425895.1 Caulobacteraceae bacterium
GGCGGCGTCGCCCTTGGGCGGTTGCTCGTCCTGGCTGATGGTCTCGACGCCCTTGCGGGTCTTCACCTCGACCGGGACGATCTCGGCGTCGAAGGCGCCGCTCAGGATAGCATGCTGGGCCCGGCTCAGGCTCTCGATGGCGTAGGCGTCCTGGTCCTCGCGGGTGAACTGGTAGCTGCGGGCCGACTCCTCGGCGAACGCGCCCATCAGCTTGCCGGGGGTGTAGGCGTCCTCCAGGCCGTCGAGGTACATGCTGTCCTTGACCGCATCGTGGCCGATACGGGCCCCGCCGCGGTGCTTGGTCAGCAGATAGGGGGCGCCCGACATGCTCTCCATGCCGCCGGCGATGATGATGTCCGCGCTGCCGGCCGCCAGGGCGTCGTGCGCCATGATGGCCGCCTGCATGCCGCTGCCGCACATCTTGTTGACGGTGGTCGCTTCCACGCCCAGCGACAGGCCGCCGCCCAGACCCGCCTGACGCGCCGGGGCCTGGCCGAGGCCGGCCGGCAGCACGCACCCCATGATGATCTGCTCGACCTGATCGCCGGCGATCCCGGCCCGGTCCAGCGCCGCCTTGACCGCCGCCGCGCCGAGGTCGGTGGCCTTTACGCCGGAAAGCGCGCCCTGGAAGCCGCCCATCGGGGTGCGGGCGAAAGAGGCGATGACGACCGGGTCTTTGGGGGAGTCGGATGACATGGCGATGTCCTTGGAATTCAGTCGAGGTTCAGGCGCGGGCTGTCATTTGAGCCTTCAAGTGGCCCTCGGCAAGTGCGCCGGGAGCCTAGTGGGCCTGCCGCACGTTCAGTCTGGCCCCCTGCACAGGAGTTACATGATGCTCAGGCCCGTTCTGCTGCTGTCCGCCGCCCTTTCGGCCCTGGCTCTGGCCGCCTGTAACCAGGAAGCGACCCCGAAGACCGAGATTCCCAAGACCGACGTCGTCGTCGTGGCGGAGGCGGATGACATCGCTCCGTCCGCCGAGGCCCTGCCTGAAGCCGCGCCCGCCGCCCTGGCCCCGGCCGCCGCGCCCGCCGCCCGCCGGGACTACTGGTCGGACGTCCAGAAGGTCGACCGTGACTATGGCGACGAGGCCCCCGACTACGCCTACGACTACGGCGAGTCCGAACCGGCCTACTGGGAGGAGGAAGACGGCGGCCGGCGCTATCTGGAGCGTCTCTCCGGCGGCGGTGAGCGCTGGTACTACTATCGCCAGGGCGAGGAGCAACCCTACTTCGTCCGCGATCCGGACTATGGCTATGCCTATGACAGCGGCCAGCTGGTGGTGCTCTACGACTCGGGCGGTCGTCGCCTCGACCGTGATGCCGCCTATGGCCGACGCGACTATGCCGGGCGCTATCTGGCGCGGGCCCGTGACCTGAGGCGCGCCCAGGCGCAGGCCCAACGCAAACAGGTGGCCGAGGCCGAATGGCGTCAGCGCGAGCAACAGGCCGAGGCGGCTCGCCGCCAGGCCGAGGCTCGTCGCGATCGCGCCGAAGATCGCCGTGACGACCGCCGTGACGACCGTCGCGATGACCGTCGCGATGACCGGCGCGACCGGATCGAGGATCGCCAGGACGGCGCTCCGCCGCCGCCGGTGATCGTGCCGCCAAGGCCCGATGACCGTGGCGATCGTGGCGACCGGGGTGACTGGGGCGATCGGGACAGGGGTGACCGGGGCGGCGATCGCAAGCCGCCTGTGGTGGCGCCTCCGACCCCGACGCCGCCTGTAGTCAGACCGCCGGCGCCAAAGCCCCCGGTCGATCCCCGCGCCGCCGCCGAGGCCCGCAATGCCGAGGCTCGCAAGGCCGCCGAGGCCCGAAACGCGGCGACACGTCAGGCCGCTGTCGCCAAACAGGCGGAAGCCAAGGCTCAACGTGACGCGACCGCCGCAGCGCTAAGCAAGCAGACGGCCGACGCGCGCAACGCCGAGGCCCGCAAGGCCGCCGAGGCCCGCAACGCGGCGACGCGTCAGGCTGCTGTCGCCAAACAGGCGGAAGCCAAGGCTCAACGCGACGCGGCCGTCGCCGCGCAAAGCAAGCAGACGGCCGAAGCGCGCAATGCCGAAGCCCGAAAGGCGGCGGAAGCGCGCAATGCCGCCACACGTCAGGCGGCGGTCTCCAGGCAGGCCGAGGCCAAGGCCCAGCGCGATGCGGCCCAAGCGGAGGCGCGCGCCAAGGCCGCTGCTGACAAGGCGGCAGCCGCCAAAGCCCGCGCCCAGGAACTGGCTGCGCCCAAGGCCGAGGACCGTCCGGGCGCCGCCCCGCAGTAGTCCCGCGAAGCCCACGCCGATGATCATCGGCGTGGGTGAGGGGCGTCCGGGAGGTAGTCCTCAAAAGAAACCCCCTTGTCTTCCGCCCTCGGAAGGCACAATTTGACGGTCATGGGCCGAACCGCCGATTATTCCCGTCAGAGCTGCCCGATCGCCGCCACCCTGGAGGTCGTCGGCGATCCCTGGACCCTGCTCATCCTGCGCGACGCCTTCAACGGCGTGCGCCGCTTCGAACAGTGGCAGGACCGGCTGGGTGTGGCCCGCAACGTGCTGGCCTCGCGCCTCAAGGCGCTGGTCGCCCACGGGGTGCTTGAGCCCCGCCAGTACTCCGAGCGCCCGCCGCGCCAGGAGTATCTGCTGACCAACAAGGGCCGCGAGCTGCGCCCAGTGCTGCTGACCCTCTATGACTGGGGCGAGCGCCACGTCTATGGCGAGGGCCAGGGCCCCAACCACATGACCCACAATGGCCACGCCTTCCGGCCCAAGCTGGTCTGCGCCACCTGCGACGAGGGGGTGGGCGACCGCGACCTGCGCCGCGTCGACCAGACGTCCGACCATCCGACAGTCGGCGAGGCCCTGGCCCGGGCGGTCGCCTGAACCGCCGCCTGACAGCGCTGATTCCCGTCGTCTTGCTCGGGGCGGCCGGCCTTCCCGCCTTTCCCGTCCTCGCCGCCGACTGCTGGTTCGAGAACGGCGCCGTGGTCGCGCCGGCCAGCGTGGCCGGCATCGCCGGTGACTACCTGATCGACCCCAGCGCGCCGCAGACCCTGATCCACGAAACCCGCGCCCAGAGCGAAGGCATCGCCACCACGGATCTGACCGCGCCGGTGCGCGTCGCCGGCCTCAATCTGGCCGCCCTGGCGGTCAAGGTGGTCGACCTGGACGTCCGGGCGCCCGGCTTTGACACCCCCATCGCCGGTGTCATCGGGGCCGACGCCCTGGCGGGCCATGTGGTCGACCTCGACTTTGCCCCGTGCCGCGTGCTCATCGATGGCCCCACTCGCCGCCGCCCGAATGGCCGGGTGATCCCGTTGACGCTGGTTGGCGGCGTGCCGACCGTGCGGGCCGCCGTCTCCGATGACGACCAGGCGGTCGCCGGACAGTTCGCGGTCGATTTCGGTTCAGCCGGCAAGGTGCGGCTCAGTGACCGGATCGCCGCCTTCCGGCCGGCGCGGGACGGCTATGACCCTGCGGCCCGCAACGAAGCACGCGGTCGCTTGCGAGCCTTTTCCTTCCAGGGGCAGCTCAGCGAGGAGACGCCGTCCGGGCTGATCGCCGGGCTCGATCCGGCCATCACCGGCTCGATCGGCACAGGGGAGTGGTCGCGCTGGACGGTGCGGCTGGATCTGTCCCGCCGGAAGCTTACCCTCTTCACCCGATAGAACCCGCCAACCCCTGGCGGGATCATAGACAGAGCAAGGCTGGTCTCAGGCTGCGCTCAGGTGCGCGGAGGCATGACGTTCGGCTTCATCCGCGGCCCAGGACAGGGCCTCGTACAGCATCGTGGCCTGGATCGGCTTGGACACGTGGGTGTCCATGCCCGCCGCCAGATACTGGCTGACATGATGGGCCATGGCGTTGGCGGTCAGGGCGACGATGGGGGTTCGGCGGCGGCCGCTTGAAGCCTCGGCGTCGCGAATGGCGCGGGTGGCGGCGACGCCGTCAAGGACGGGCATCTGCACATCCATCAGGATGACGTCCCATTCGTCGCTGTTCCAGGCGTCGACGGCGGCCTGGCCATCGTCGACGATGGTCGGTGTGATGCCGACCTGGGCGAGCAGGGTGGTCAGGACGATCTGGTTGACCCGGTTGTCCTCGGCCGCCAGCACGCGGAGGCCGAGCGGCGCGGCCTCCGCCTCGGTCGTGGCCTCTGGCGCCTGCGCATCCTCGTCGCCCAGCCGTTTGAGCGGCAGGAGAAGGGTGAAGGTCGAGCCGACGCCGGCGTAGCTGGTGACGGCGATCTCGCCGCCCATCAGCTGGGCGAGCTCATGGCAGATAGACAGGCCCAGGCCCGTGCCGCCGAACCTGCGGGTCGTTGAACTGTCCAGCTGGTCGAACTTGCCAAACAGCTTGCCGAGGTTCTCCTGCGAGATGCCGACGCCGGTGTCGGTGACGCGGATGTCCAGCCGCCCGTCGTCGTAGGCCGCCTCGATCCGCACCTGGCCGTCCTCAGTGAACTTCACGGCGTTGGAGACCAGGTTGTAGAGAATCTGCCGCACCCGGGTTGGATCGCCGAGGTAGCAGCCGGCCGCCGATCCCAGATCCAGCACCAGGGTCACCCCTTTGGAGCGGGCCAGGTCGGCGAAGGCCGAACAGGCGGTGCCGGCGACGCCGCTCAGCTGGAAGGGGATCTCCTCGATCTCCAGCTTGCCCGCCTCGATCTTCGACAGGTCGAGCACATCGTTGAGGATGGCCAGCAGGGCCTCGCCCGATTGCTGGATGATGGCCAGACGCTCGCGTTGCGCGTCGTCCAGGCCGTCGGACGCCATGGCCTGGGCCATGCCGAGCACGCCGTTCAGGGGCGTGCGGATCTCGTGGCTCATGGTCGCCAGGAAGGCGCTCTTGGCGGTGCTGGCGGCGTCGGCCTGGCTGCGGGCGACCTTCAGCCGCCGGCCGCCGCGGAACAGCAGAACGGCCGCGAGGCTGGCGCCGAGGGTCAGCAGGACGCCGAGCGCGATCACCCAGCCCTGGGCGCGGACGGCGGCTTCCGTGAGCTCTGTCTGCTTGCGGGCGCTGGTCAGCTGGGTCTCCAGCGAACCGGTGATCTGGCGCACGCCGCCGTAGATGTCCTGCGAAGTCTGGAAGCGCTGGGTCCGCTCGTACTGCCGGAACAGTTCAAAGGCGGCCGCGCCGTCCCCTTTTGCCAGCAGAAGCTCAGCCTCGATCTGCGGCAGACGCTTGAAGGCCGCCGCGTCGAAGCGCTGGGAGGCCTTGAGAGCGCGCAGGGTCTCCAGATCGCGGGCCGCCAGCGCCGGCCGGCCTGAGCGGGCGCTGGCGATGGCGCGCATCGGCAGAAGTCGGGGGGCCAGCAGGCCGGTGTCCTCGATCGGCTGGGCCAGGCTGCCGGTACAGTGCAGAACCTCGGCGGGACCGCCGAAGGCCTCGGCGTACATGCCGCACAGATAGGCGTCCCAGGCCCGCAGGTTCTCAAGACCGGAGTTGACGGTGAGCTCGTGGTGTACGGCGACCAGTTTGTGGGCCTGGGCCTTGTCGCCAAGGCGGATGGCCAGATCGCCGAGATTGTAGACGGCGTCGAAGTCGGGCCGGGGCCAGGAGGCTTCCGCAAATTCGAACTGCGCGCGCTGGAAGGCCCGGGCGCTGCCGTCCAGGTCGTTGAGGCCCATCAGGGCGATGCCGATGGTTTCCCAGATCTCTGATCCGGCGGCCCTGGCGTCGCCGTCCTTCTCGTCGATCAGCAGTTCGGTTTCATAGAGCAGCTTCAGGGCGGCGCCGGTCTGCTGGCGGTTGATCAGCACGAACGCCCACAGGGTCCGGGCATGGGCCCGGACGTACCAGTCGTCGCTCGCCGTCTGACGCGCTTCCAGGTCGGCGACGGCGGAGGGGTCGCCCTGGTTGACGCGACCGGCGACGCGGTTGAGGTCGGCGATGGTCAGGTAACGATCGTCGCCCTGCAGCCGGGCCTGTGCGGCCATGGCCTCGTTGTAGCGATTGAAGAGCTCGAATTCCGACTGGTTGCGGAACACCGTGGCCACATAGTTCAGCCGCCGCAGCGCATCGCGATCCTTGCCCTTCATGGCCGCATCACCGAACCGGCGCAGGTCTGCGAAGCTGGAGGACTCAGCCCGTCCCTCGATGGCCGTGGCCAGCTGGGCCGGACTCATGGCTTGCCTGGCGATGGCCGGGGTCGCGGCCATCACAAGCAATGCAGCTAGTCCGCAGATGATGGACCGCATGGAAGCCTTTCGGAAACAGCCCACCAGTTGCCACCCAAGGGGTTGAGATTCCGTGATCGTCTCTCCCGCACAAGTCTTCGGCGGCCCAAAGAAAAAGGGCCCGGATTGCTCCGGGCCCTTCGTCATTGTGAGTGCTGGAAAGCCTTAGTGGCTCTCGTTCCTCCAGACCCTGCGGTAGCTGGCGTAGAGCAGGCCGCTGAACAGGAAGAGGTAGATCAGCACGGCCAGGCCCATCTGCTTGCGCTCTTCGAGCTTGGGCTCGGCGGCCCACATCAGGAAGGCGGCCACGTCGACGGCCTGCTGGTGCGCGGTCGACTTGGTGCCATCGTCGAAGGTCACCTTGCCGTCGGCCAGTTGCGGCGGCATGGCCACGAAGCCACCCGGAGGGGCCTTGTGCTTGTCACCGGTCCACCCGGCCGAGACGTCGCCCGGGAAGTAGCTGTTGTAGTACTGGCCGGCCGGAACGGTCAGGCCCTTGGGCGGGGCCTCGAAGCCGTTCAGGAAGGCGGCCAGGTACTCAGGACCGCCTTCGCGACCCTTGGCGATCACCGACAGGTCCGGCGGCAGGGCGCCGCCGTTGCCGGCGCGCGCCGCGTAGTCGTTCTTGTAGGGGCTGGGGAAGCGGTCGGCCGGGACGGCGGGACGGGTGATGTCGTCGCCGGTCTCGGTGTCGATGTCCGGCACCTGGATGTCGGTGGCGAGCGCCTTGACGACCGGGTTGTCGTTCGGGTTGCCGTACTTCTTGTCATAGAAGGGGCCGCCCTTGTCGCCGAGGTTCCGGAACTTCAGCAGCTTCATCGCGTGGCAGGCGGCGCAGACCTCGCGATAGACCTTGTAGCCGCGTTGCAGCTGGGCCTGGTCGAACGTCCCGAAGGGACCTTCGAAGCTGTAGGCGATGTCGTGCGGATGCTTGGCCGCGCCCGCCGCCAGGGCGGGAGCCGCCACCAGCGTCGTCAGGGCCGCCGCGATCAGGGTGAGTTTGCGCAGCATCTGAGGCTCAGCCCTTCTTTTCGGCGTCAGCCGTGGCGCCCGCGGGCGTCGTGGCAGGATGGGACAACGCCGGAGAGGCGATGGTTTCCGGTGTCGGCAGCGGGGTCTCGATGAGGCCCAGAAGCGGCATGATCACCAGGAAGTAGGCGAAGTAGTAGAGGGTGGTGAGGCGCGACAGCCAGACCCAGCTGTTGAGGTCGCTCTCGAGGATCTTGATGGTCTCGAGACCGGGGATCACCTGGTCGTCCGGCAGCTTGGCGCCGCAGAAGCCCAGGATGACGCAGACCACCACCAGGATGATGAAATAGAGCTTGGCCATCGGGCGGTAGCGCATGGAGCGCACCTTCGACGTATCCAGCCAGGGCAGGGCGAACAGCACGCCGATGGCGCCGAACATGGCCACAACGCCCATCACCTTGTCCGGCACGGCGCGCAGGATGGCGTAGAAGGGCAGGAAGTACCATTCGGGCACGATGTGCGCCGGGGTCACCAGCGGGTTGGCCTCGATGTAGTTGTCGGCGTGGCCAAGGGCGTTGGGCATGTAGAACACGAAGACCGCGAAGAGGATCAGGAAGACGCTCATCGCGAAGCCGTCCTTCACCGTCGCGTACGGGGTGAAGGGCAGGGTGTCGTGCTTAGACTTGGGGTCGATGCCGGTCGGGTTGTTCTGGCCGACCACGTGCAGGGCCCAGACGTGCAGGACGACGACGCCCGCGATCATGAACGGCAGCAGGTAGTGCAGCGAGAAGAAGCGGTTCAGCGTGGCGTTGTCGACGGCGAAGCCGCCTTGCAGCCAGGTCAGGATCGGGCCGCCGATCACCGGGATGGCCCCGATGATGTTGGTGATCACGACCGCGCCGTGGAAGCTCATCTGACCCCAGGGCAGGACGTAGCCCATGAAGGCGGTGGCCATCATCAGGAGGTAGATGACGCAGCCGAGGATCCAGAGGACCTCGCGCGGCGGCTTGTAGCTCCCGTAGTACAGCCCGCGGAACATGTGCAGGTAGACCGCGATGAAGAACATCGAGGCCCCGTTGGCGTGGGTGTAGCGCAGCAGCCAGCCGTAGTTCACATCGCGCATGATGTGCTCGACCGAGGCGAAGGCGCCCGAAGCGCTCGGCGTGTAGTGCATGGCCAGCACGATGCCGCTGACGATCTGGACCGCCAGGCAGAGGCTGAGGATGCCGCCGAAGGTCCACCAGTAGTTCAGGTTCCGCGGCGTCGGGTAATCGACGAAGCTGTCCCAGACCAGGCGGGTGACCGGAAGGCGCTGGTCGAGCCAGCGGGTGATGCCGGATTTCGGCTCGTAGGTTGAATGTCCGCTCATCGTCAGCCGATCTTGACCTTGGTGTCGGAAAGGAAGGCGTAGTCCGGAACCACGAGGTTCGTGGGCGCGGGGCCCTTACGGATGCGGCCGGAGGTGTCGTAGGTCGAGCCGTGGCAGGGGCAGAACCAGCCGCCGTACTCGCCGCCGCCGACCGTGGGCACGCAGCCCAGGTGCGTGCAGCTGCCGACGAGGATCAGCCACTGGGCCTTGCCCTCCTTGTGGCGCTGGGCGTCGGCCTGCGGGTCCTTGAGGACGGCAGAGTCGTCGCGCACGGCGGCGTCGATCTGGGCCTGCGTCCGGTTGCGGATGAACAGGGGCTTGCCGCGCCAGTTGATCGTCACCTGCTGGCCGGCCTCGATCTTGGTCAGGTCGTGTTCGACGCTGGCCAGGGCGAGGGTATCCGCCGAGGGGTTCATCTGGGTGACCAGAGGCCAGGCTATCGCGCCAACGGCGCCGGCGGCGCCGGCGATAGCGGCGATATGGATGAAGTCGCGCCGGGACGGATCGTCACCGGCTTCAGTGGAATGAACGGCGCTGTCGGCCACCTGCAGGTCACCCTTCGCAATCGCCGACCCAAGGAGAGGTCGGCCAGGAAAATCCCGGGCGTTGCTGCGGCCTCCGCGAAGCGTACGGCAGGCGCACGCGATTCGACGGGCCGCCCCAGCAAGGTCCCGTGGCCGGATCGCTTAGAACCTACCCGGCCCTTTTTCAACCGGCCTTGGCGCGAAAAGGCTGTTGATCAGGCCAGGGCTCAAAGAATCGTCCAGCTCATCTTGTGCACGGCGCGGCGTGGACGCCGGCCAAGGACCCTGTAAAAGGTCGCGCCATGACCGACGCCGCCCTGCTCGAAACCCGCAAACAGACCGCCCGCGCCTGGTTCGAAGGCCTTCGCGACCGGATAATCGCCCGCTTTGAGGCCCTGGAGGACAGCGCCCCCGCCGATCTCTACCCGGGCGCGCCGGGACGGTTCGAGAAAAAGCCCTGGGATCGGCCGGCCGGCGGCGGCGGGGTGATGTCGATGCTGCACGGTCGCTTCTTCGAGAAGGTCGGCGTCCACACCTCGGTGGTGTTCGGAACCTTCACCCCGGAGATGGCCAGGACCATGCCGGGCGCCGAGGAGGATCCCCGCTTCTTCGCCACCGGCGTCTCGCTGATCGCCCATATGCACAGCCCGCGCGTGCCGGCGGTGCATATGAACACCCGCTTCATCTGCACGACGAAAGGCTGGTTCGGCGGCGGCGCCGACCTGACGCCCCTGCTCGGCTACCAGCGCCAGCAGGACTTCCCCGACGCCATCGACTTCCACGCCGCCTTCAAGGACGCCTGCGACCGGTTCGATCCTGAGTGGCATGCGAAGTACAAGGCCTGGTGCGACGAGTATTTCTTCCTGCCGCATCGCAACGAGCCGCGCGGTATCGGCGGCATCTTCTACGACCACCACGACAGCGGCGACTGGGACCGCGACCTCGCCTTCACGCAGGCCGTGGGTGAGGCCTTCCTCGGAACCTACCCGGCCATCGCCGAGGCCCGG
>JANPKF010000168.1:0-3552 GCA_031425895.1 Caulobacteraceae bacterium
GCAGGTCGGTACGGCGGAAGCCGAACTGGAGTGGGTGATCCTTGACCACGATCTGGAAGCCGGCGGCGGTGCAGCGGCGCGCCGCCTCGACCAGGAAGTCCTCATGCCGGATCAAGTCCAGATCCTCGATCCAGTAGTCGATCGCCGCCTCGGGTAGCACCTGCAGGCCCATGAAGACGCGGCGAGCCTTGGGAAAGGCGGCGAGCTTGTCCTGCCAGTCGCTCTCGACCATGCCGGTGACGCGTACGTCCCTGAAGCGGGCCTTGTGGCCGAGGTCGGGCTGGGCGTCGAGGTAGTGGATATTGAGCGGGTCGTTGCGGAGCCAGGAATAGAGTTTGAACCAAGCCGCCCGGACGCGGAAATAGCCCAGTGTCTTGAGAAAGCGAACGGGGGTGTAGGCGGCTTGGCCCTGAACATAGGCGGGGGTGAACAGCGGGTCGGCGATTTCGTGGATGCGGGTCTCGACCAGCGCCGGATCCGGGGTATCGTCCGAGGTGATGAGCCGGCCCCGGTGCATCAGCATGCACATGTCGGGCAGGGCGCTGGCGGTCACCTCGAAATAGGGCAGGCCGCGGGCGCGGGCGCGGCGCGCCAGAACGTCCTGGTTGTAGTTGTCGATCGGGAAACTGACCACGAAGTCGGGCTTCACGGCCTCCAGCACCGCCTCCACAGCGTCCGCCATCGCCAGGGCCATGGCCGCGGCCTTGCGCCTGGTCTGCCAGCGCAGCACCCGGCAGCGGGCGATGACGTCGTCGACCTCGGCGACGCTGAGCAGGTCAGAGGACAGGTCGCGCGCCGCATAGCGCGCCTTGAAGGCGCGGTAGTAGTCGTCGGTGGTCCAGCGGTCGCCCTCGCCGCGACGATCCGTCAGGACAGTGACCGTGTCGAACCCCATATTGGCCCCGACATGGGTCCACCACGCATGGGTGCGATGAATGGCGTAGATCAGGGCAGAGGTCATGTTCGACTTTGTTGAACGGCCCGGCTTACCAACAGCAGGTAGAGGGCCGAGGTGGCGATGGTGGCGAAGGCGGCGCCATATACCCCAAACTGCCAGGTCAGGAGAACCAGCAGCGTGGCGCCGACGATAAAGGCGACCCCCTGGGAGGTCAGGATATGGCGCTCGTCGTGCCGGGCGTTGAGGATCAGGGCGTGGAAGTCGGCGGCGGCGCGCAGCAGGAAGCCGAGCAGCAACAGGCCCATCAGCATCAGGCTGAGATGGAACCGCTCTGACCAGACACCCTGGGTCAGGCGGTCCGCCCCCCAGGCGAGCAGCAGCAGCAGCGGAACGCCGACTACGGTCTTGAGATATTCCCGCAGCACCCGGCGACGCAGGTATGGCACCCCCTCGGTGCGCGCCTCGGCGAAGATGGCCGGGGTGATGCGGTTGAAGGAAACGATGTTGAAGGCCTGGTAGGCGAAGGACACCAGCAGGGTGTGACGGAAATACAGGCCTGTCTGCTCGAAGCTCATCAGACCGCCGACGGCGAGGCGGTCGAACTGGAGGATCAGGATGGCGATCAGGCCGATCACGAAATGGGTCATCGACGCCCGGTGCTGACCGAGGATATCGACGCCGAAATTGAAGGGGCCGGGCTTGGGAGCCGGCTCGCGCAGGTGCCAGAATTGCGCCGCCAGTCCGAGCGTGCAGACGACCGACCCGATCGCCCACAACTCCATGACGAAGGTCAGATCAAAACCCTCGCGGGCGAACAGGGCGCGGAACAGGACGACCGCGGCCAGCACGCTGTTCTTGGCCGCCACCACCACCAGCATGGGATAGTAGCGGTGGTTGATCAGGGCGTACTGGTAAGCCTGGTTGGCCAGATGCTCGCCGATCACCACGACCACGCCGAGCATGAGGATCGTCCAGCCCGGCTGGGTCCAGAGCGCCACCGCCAGCACGAACAACGGAACCATGACCGCCCAGTTGAAGGCGAAGAATTTCAGCGCCTGCACCACATGGCGGTCGAAAACCGGATGGGGCTCCCCGGCCGAGCGGCGCTGGATGTCGATGTGGCGTTCGAAATTGAAGGCGAAGGCGAACAGGCCGACCAGGGTGGCGATCAGGCCGAACCGCCCGGCTTGCGCGATCACAAGTCCATAGGTGGCGGTCAGAATGAAGCCTGCGCGCGCGCCGACGTCGATCAGTTTGACGACGACGAGGTAAAGATCGCGGACGCGCTGGCTTCGAGGTCCGGCCGCGTTCACCAGGCGGTCCAGCCGCCATCGACGGCCAGGACCTGGCCCGTGACATAGGATGAGGCATCGCTGGCCAGGAACAGCAACGGCGCCGTCATCTCTTCGGCCAGGGCCATCCGGCCGAGCGGCACCCGCTCAGAATAGCGTTCGCTGAAGGCCGAGTTCTGGCCGCTGGAGACGCCACCGGGCACCAGGCAGTTGACCCGGATGCCCTTGTCTCCCCCCCAGGTCGCCAGCCAGCGGGTCAGGCCGATCACCGCCGCCTTGGACGCCGAATAGACCGCCGGAGTGTTGATCGGCCCGCCCAGATAGTCGGAGCCTTCGTAGATGCGGCTGTCCGGGCCGACGAGGCCGTAGATCGACGCCGTCTGGATCATCCGTCCGCCGCGACCCGAGGCCAGCATTTCGCGGCCCACGGCCTGGGCCATCAGGAACATGCCGTCAATGTTGACGCCCATGACCTCGCGCCAGGTCTCGAGGCTGTAGGTCTCGAACGGCTCGAAGAAGGCGCGGACATCGGCGGTCTTGGTCGCGGCGTTGTTGACCAGCACGTCGATGCGGCCGAACCGGGCCATGACCGCGGCGACGCAGGCCTTGACCGACGCAGGATCGGAGACGTCGCAGGTGAAGCCCGCCGCGTCGGGGCCGAGGGCGGCCGCGACCTCGTCCGCCGCCGCCGCGACCAGGTCCACCACGGCCACGCGGGCGCCGGCGCCGGACAGGGCGGCGCAGAAATGACGGCCCAGGATGCCGGCCCCGCCGGTCACCAGGGCGACCTGCCCCGTCAGGTCATGAGACGGTTCGGTCATCAGTTGTGCGACCGGAAGACGGGCTTGATGGCCGGACCTTGCAGCTGCGTCTCGACGCCCGCCTCGAGGGCCTGTTTGTACACGCCCAAGGCCCCGTCGAAGGCGTCAACGGTGATCGCCAGTTCTTCGTCACCATGGGCCTGGGACATCGCCAGCCAGGGCATCATGACGCCGCGCCTGATCATCTCCTGGGCGAACAGGGTGCGCATCGGCAGGGACGGCTGGCCGTCGACGCCGCGGGTGACATAGTTCAGGGCGATGTCGGGACCTTCCATCAGGACATGGTCCTGCAACCCGTGCCGGCGCGCGACTTCGGCCAGCCCGGCCTTGAGCCGCGCGCCATAGGCCCAGAGGTGGCCTGGAACATCGTCCTCGGCATTGATCCGCGTGGCCTCCACGAAGGCCCCGAGGCCCGGCATTTCGGCGCCGTGGGTCGAGGACAGCAGAAAGGTCCGCTCCATCCCCGGCCTGTCGGTCGAGCCGACCTGCATGAACTCGCGCTTTCCGACGACGGCAGCCAGCGAGAAGCCGTTGGCCATGG
>JANPKF010000169.1:0-1522 GCA_031425895.1 Caulobacteraceae bacterium
GACTGGATCACGACGAACCCGGCATTCTGCACGCAAAACTGGACTTCGCGGTGGTCGAAAAGGCCCGCGCCTCGGTCCCCGCCCTGCGTCACGACCGGGAGTTCGCGGCGCCCTGAGCGCCAGATTGAATCCCTTCTTCAAGGACTGGACCTTATGGCCTCCCAAACCGTCAGCGACTGGCTCTCAGCTCTCCGCCGCAATGATGAACTGCGCTTTCAACTGGTCGAAGCCCTGCGCCAGGTCGCGCTCCAGGCTGGTCCTTCAATCGCCGAGGAGATCAAATACGGCGGCATCCTGTTTGCGGGCCGCGCGGGCTTCTGCGGCGTCTTTTCCCACACCAACCACGTCACCATCGAGTTCAGCGAGGGCGCCGGCCTGCCCGACCCGCACAACCGGCTCGAAGGAAAGGGCAAGGGCCGCCGCCACATCAAGCTTGTCTCGATCACCGATGTAGACGCTAAACACGTCCGGGACTATGTGGCCCTGGCCTATGCGGCGTCTGAGGCGAACCAGGGCGACGTCATCCGAACCTGACCCGCAACTCCGCGTGCGCCCCGAATTTCAGCGTCGCTGTCTTGCCGTCCGCGTTCAACAGTCGCGCCTCAATCCAACACTGCCCCTTCCAGCTACCGGTCAATCGTCGCAAACCCATGATCCGCTACGCCCTCGTCTGCGATCACGCCCACCCGTTCGAGGCCTGGTTCGGGTCCTCCGACGCCTATGACGATCAGGCGGCGCGCGGCCTGGTCGAATGTCCGTTCTGCGGCTCACACGCCGTGTCAAAACAGATCATGGCCCCGGCCGTCGCCGGCACGAAGAAACGCGGCCCTGATTCTGACATGGCGGCCAAAGTCCAGACCATGATGATGCAGGCGGCCCGCGAGGTGCGCAGCCACGTCGAGCAGAATTTCGACTACGTCGGCGACACATTCGCCCGCGAGGCCCGCGCCATCCACGAGGGCGCCGCCGAAAAGCGCGAGATCTACGGCGAGGCCACGCCCGCCGAGGTCAGGGCGCTGAAGGAAGACGGCGTGCCGTGCGCCGCCCTGCCGCCAGCGCCGATCGATCCGGCCAAGGCGAACTGAAGTCCCTGTCCTCCGTACATCCCGGCGAAAGCCGGGATCCAGATCCCGGACACAGGCCTGTTGGACGACGCACCGCGGCCACCCCCTTGAAGCGCGTCATTCCATCTGGACCCCGGCCTTCGCCGGGGCGCACGATGAGGGGAATGGGGGATCGCCGTTTGAATACCGAAGAACGCTACGCCGAATTTCCGCCGCCGCCGTCCCTGGCCCCCTGGGTCAAGGTGGTCTGGACCTATGCCAACCCCGAGCCGTCCGACACCGTCCAGCGGATCGCCCCCGACGGCTGTCCCGAGCTGATCCTCGACATCGGCGCCCCCTATGAGGAGGAGGGGCCGGACGGCGTCTGGCGTCTCCAGCCCCCGGCCCTCTTCGCCGGCCAGAACACCCGGCCCAGCGCCATCCGGCCGGTCGGGCCGGACGAACTCGTCGCCGTCCGC
>JANPKF010000170.1:0-15576 GCA_031425895.1 Caulobacteraceae bacterium
CGCCTTCCTGACCGTCGCCGCCGACATCCTGACCCTGAGCAAGGACGACAAGGCGGCGCATATCGTCCGCCGGCGCCTGGCCGCGGCCTGAAGCGCGGGTTGCGCTGGATCAAGGCGCGGACCCGCCTATCTATGAAAAAGCGATGCCGCGACTGACCGGTCGCCATCGCCATCGTTTTTTTGCCGCCTCGCCCCCGCCTTCGATATCCGCTAACAGCGCCCTATGTCCTTCTGGCTCACCGTCCTGTTCTGGACCGCCGCCGCCCTGCTGTCGGCGGTGGCGGGTTGGTTGATGCTGACGCTTGCCCAAAAGCGGGCCGCGGCGGCGGATGAAGACGATCCGGGTGTCGCCATGCATCGGCGCCAGCTGGACGAGATCGACGATCTGGTCACCCGGGGCCTGCTAAGCCCCGCCGAACAGGCGGAAGTCCGCGCCGAGGCGGGCCGGCGGCTGCTGGCGGCGGACGACGCGGTCCGGCCGCAAGCCCTGTCCGGTGGCCGCAAAGTCGCTCTGGCGGCGGCGGTTCTGGCTCCCCTCGCGGGCTTCGCCATATACCTCGGCGTCGGAAGCCCCGGCCTGGCCGATGCGCCGATGAAGGCGCGGATCGCCGCCTGGCGCCAGGCTGACCCCTCCACCCTGACCGCGCCGCAGATCGCCGCCGTCCTGACCGAAGTCGCCCGGACAAAGCCGAACGACGCGCGCCTGCTCGAGATGCTCGCCAAGGCGCGGGCGGAGTCCAACGACCTGATGGGGGCGGCCCGGGCGCTGCGCCAGGCCGTTGCGATCGAACCGACCAATGCCGATCTCTGGGCCCAGCAGGGCGAGCTGTTCATGATGACCGGCAGTGGCGAGATCGGGGTGGACGCCCGCAAGGCTTTCAGCGAGGCGGTGCGCCTCAATCCGAAGGCGGAAGCCCCGCGCTTCTACCTCGGCCTGGCGGACGTCGCCGACGGCAAGCCCGCGGCGGGCCTGGCGGCCTGGCGCGCCCTGCTGGCCGACCTGCCGGCCGCCGATCCCCGCTGCGCCGGGCTGATGGCGCAGATCGCCGAGGTCGAGCGCACAGGCAAGCCGCCCGCGCCGCAACAGCCTGCCGCGCCCTCCGGTGTGGGTCCCGAGCAGATCCGCGCCATGGTCGACGGCCTGGCCGCCCGGCTCGAGGCCGACCCGAACGATCCTGAAGGCTGGGTGCGGCTGGTGCGCGCCTACGGCGTGCTGGGCGAGACCGGCAAGCGGGACGCGGCCCTGGCCCGCGCCCGGGATCTCTACAAGGACCAACCGCAGGTTCTGCAGGCGCTGCAGGGCGAAGTGGAGAAGGCGAAATGAGTTTCTGGCCCAAATCGCACAAGGCCCGGCGGCGGCTGACCATCGTGCTGGCCTGCGCGCCCGTGCTGGCCCTGGCGGTCGGCCTGACCCTCTACGGCCTGCGCGAAAACATCTCGCTGTTTCTCACCCCTGGCCAGGTGCGCACCGCCGAACTCAAGCCCGGCAAGGCCTTCCAGCTCGGCGGCATGGTCGAGGTCGGCAGCCTGAAGAAGCAGGGCGAGGCGATGACCTTCCGGGTGGTCGATAACAAGGCGGGCATGACCGTGATCTACGACGGCGAGGTCACCAGCCTGTTCAAGGAAGGCCAGGGCGTCGTCGCCGAGGGCGCCCTGCGCCCCGACGGGGTCTTCGTCGCCGAGCGGGTGCTGGCCAAGCACGATGAGAAGTACATGCCGCGCGAAGTCACCAAGGCCCTGAAGGAACAGGGCGAATGGCGCGGCGACGGGGAGCGGCCAGAGCACAACGCGCCCGCCGCCAAACCCGCCTACTCCAAACAGCCCGCCTACTCCAAACAGGATGGGGCATGATCGTCGAACTGGGCGCCTTCGCCCTCATTCTCGCCCTTGTCCTGTCGCTCGCCCAGACCGCCCTGTCGGCGGCCGGGGCGCGTCGGCCGCTGCTGGCCGGCGCCGGCGAGGGGGCGGCGACCGGCGCCTTCCTGGCCCTGCTCGTCACCTTCGCGGCGCTGATCCATGCCTTCGTGACCAGCGACTTCTCGGTCGCCAACGTCGCTAACAACAGCCACACCGCCAAACCGCTGCTTTACCGCGTGGCCGGGGCTTGGGGCAGCCATGAGGGCTCCATGGTTCTGTGGTGCCTGGCCCTGACCGGCTTTGGCGCCGCCGTCGGCTGGTTCGGGCGCGACCTGCCCCGCGACCTGCGGGCCCGCACCATCGCCGTGCAGGGCGCGCTCAGCGCCCTGTTCCTGGCCTACACCGTGTTCGCCTCCAACCCGATGGCCAGGCTTGCCGTCGCGCCCGACGAAGGCGCCTCGCTCAATCCCCTGCTGCAGGACCCGGCCCTGGCGATCCATCCGCCGATGCTCTACCTCGGCTATGTCGGTTTTTCGGTGGTCTTCAGCCTGGCTGTCGCCGCCCTGATCGGCGGCCGCATCGACGCCGCCTGGGCCCGCTGGATCCGGCCCTGGACCCTTGCCGCCTGGGGCCTGCTGACCATCGGTATCACTCTGGGCAGCTTCTGGGCCTACTACGAGCTCGGCTGGGGCGGCTGGTGGTTCTGGGACCCGGTCGAGAACGCCAGCTTCATGCCCTGGCTGATGGGCGCGGCCCTGCTTCACTCGGCCGTGGTCACCGAAAAGCGCGGCGCGCTGCCGGGCTGGACCCTGTTCCTGGCCATCGCCGCCTTCACCTTCTCCATGCTGGGCGCCTTCCTGGTGCGCTCGGGCGTGCTGACATCCGTTCACGCCTTCGCCGTCGATCCCGAGCGCGGCATGCTGCTGCTGGGCATCCTCGGCCTGTCGTCCGGCGCCGCCTTCGCCCTCTTCGCCTGGCGCGCGCCCAGCCTGACGCCCGGCGGGGCCTTCAAGCCGATCAGCCGCGAGAGCGCCATGGTCGTCAACAACATCGTCCTGACCGCGGCGGCGGCGGCGGTGATGTTCGGCACCCTGTTCCCCCTGATACGCGAGGCGCTGGACGGCCAGACCGTCTCGGTCGGTCCCCCATACTTCAACCTGATCTTCGTGCCGATCATGGTCATCGGCCTGGTCCTCCTGCCGTTTGGACCGATGCTGGCCTGGAAGCGGGGTGACGCGCTCGGCGCGGCCCAGCGGCTGGGCTTCGCGGCCCTGCTGGCCATCGGCGCCGGCCTGCTCACCCTGGCCATCGTCAGCCCGCGCAAGGCCTTTGCCAGCGCCGGCGTGGCGCTGGGCTTCTGGCTTCTGGCCGGCGCCATCACCGAGATCGCCGAGCGGGTGCGGGCCTTCCGCGCGCCCTGGCCTGAAGTGCGTCGCCGCTTCGGTGGCCTGCCGCGCGGGGCCTGGGGCTCCAGCCTCGCCCACTTCGGCCTGGGTCTGTTCATCCTCGGCGCCTGTTTCGAGACCGCCTGGAAGATCGAGCTGGCCGAGGTCATGGACCCCGGCCGCCGCGTCCCGCTCGGCGGCTACGAACTGACCCTCGACAACGTCGGGGTGGTCGACGGGCCCAACTACCTGGCCGAACAGGCCCTGCTGACCGTGCGCAAGGGCGGCAAGGTCGTCTGTGAAGCCAGGCCTGAGCGCCGCTTCTACCCCGCGGGCGGCCAGACCACCCAGGAGGTGGCCATCTGCTATCGCGGCCTCGATCAGGTCTACATCACGCTCGGCGAGCGTCGCACGACGGCGCAGGGCGCGCCGGCCTGGCTGGTTCGCGGCTACTTCAATCCCTGGGTCCAGCTGATCTTCCTGGGGCCGCTGCTGATGGCGCTCGGTGGGGCGGTGTCGCTGTCCGATCGCCGCCTGCGATTGGCGGTCGGCCGCAAGAGCCAGGAGGCCACCGCGTGAAGCGCCTCCTGATCGCTCTGGCCGCCTTCGCCTGCATCGCCGCCGCCTCCGATCCGTCCGAGCGTATGGCCGATCCGGCCCAGGAAGCCCGCGCCCGCGACCTGTTCCGCGAAGTCCGCTGCCTGGTCTGCCAGAACGAGTCGATCGACGATTCCACTGCCGCCCTGGCGCTCGATCTGCGCCAGGTGATCCGCGAACAGATCGCCGCCGGCCGCAGTGATCAGCAGATCCGCGACTTCCTAGTCGCCCGCTATGGCGAGTTCGCCCTGCTCAAGCCGGCGGTCTCGGGCCCCAATGCCGTCCTGTGGGGGGCGCCCGTCCTGGTGCTGTTGATCGGCGGCGGCCTGCTGGTCCTGCGCCTGCGCCAGCGGCCGCAGGGGACGGCTCTTTCGCCTGACGAGGAGGCGCGCCTTGCACAATTGACGCGCCAGGAGCCGGTTTGACACCAAGCCGCCGCGATCCTGCCGCAACTAACACACCGCTCATGACGCAAAACTAACTTGAGCAGCGTTGCACATAGCGGCAACGCTTCTAACTTGGACGTGGAAACATCGGCGTATCGCCGGGCGCAGGAACTGAAATGACGAAGTCATCGAAGAAGAGTGGATTTGTCGTCGGCGCGGTTGCCGGGGTCGGCGTCGCCGCCGCCGCCATGGCCGGCGTGGGCATGCGGATGGCCGACGCGGCTGAGGGCAACTATGCCGCCGCCGCCCAGCTGTCCTCCACGCGGGTCAATTTCGCGCCGCCGCCCGGCGCGCCGATGAGCTTTGCCGACATCTTCGAAAAGGTGTCTCCGGCCGTCGTGTCCATCGACGTGAAATCCAAGGTCGATCCCTCCACCCTGCGCGGCATCCCCGGCCTGCCCTTCAACCTGCCCGGACAGGGCGAAGAGGGTGAGGAGAATGGCGGCGAAGAGGGCGGCCAGGGCGGCGGTCTGCCGCGTCAGGCTTCCTCGGGCTCGGGCTTCTTCATCTCGGCTGACGGCTACCTGGTGACCAACAACCACGTCATCGACGGGGCGGACGAGATCACCGTCACCCTGAAGGACGGCCGCGAACTGCGGGCCAAGGTGGTGGGCTCCGATGATGGCACCGACCTCGCGGTGCTCAAGGTCGAGGGCAAGGGCTTCTCCTTCGTCAACTTCGAGAACGACGCCAAGCCGCGGGTCGGCGACTGGGTCATCACCGTCGGCAACCCCTTCGGCCTCGGCGGCACGGCGACGGCCGGCATCGTCTCGGCGCTGGCCCGTGACATCAACGACGGCCCGTTCGTCGACTTCATCCAGGTCGACGCCCCGATCAACCGCGGCAACAGCGGCGGCCCGACCTTCGACACCTACGGCCGGGTGATCGGCGTCAACAGCGCCATCTTCTCCCCCACCGGCGGCTCGGTCGGGATCGGCTTCGCCATTCCCGCTGAATTGGCCGACAGCGTCACCCGCCAGTTGATCACCAACGGCAAGGTGACCCGCGGCTACATCGGCGCGACGATCCAGAACTTCACCCCGGATATGGGCGAGGCGCTGGGCCTGGGCGCCATCAAGGCGGCTATCGTCGCCGACCTGACGCCCGGCGGTCCGGCCTCCAAGGGCGGCCTGCAGCGCGACGACATCGTCACCGCCGTCAACGGCAATCCGGTGACGTCCTCGACGTCCCTCACCCGTGAAGTGGCCAAGGCGCCTCCCGGCGGCGTGCTGAAACTGGACGTCCTGCGCGACGGCAAGAAGCAGACTGTTTCGATCCAGTCGGGCGTGCGTCCCTCGGCCAAGCAACTGGCCGAGCTGAGCTCGCCGGATGCGCCGGGTGCGACGCCGAAGGGCGCGACCCCGCCGGTCGTCCCCGCCCAGCGTCCTGTGGTGCTGGGCATGGCCCTGGCCCCCATCGACGCGGCGACCAAGAGCCGTCTCAACGTCGAGCAGGGCGTGCTGGTCGAGACCGTCCGCGCCGACTCCGACGCCGCTGAACAGGGGGTGCGTCGCGGTTCGGTGATCGTCAGCGTCAACACCCGCAAGGTGGCCACGGCGGCGGAAGTCGCCGCCGCCGTCGACGCGGCCATAAAGGCCGGTCGTCCGACCGTCCTGATGGGCTTTGCGGTCGGTGGTTCGACGCAGTTCGTCCCGGTGAAGATCCCGGGTTAGTCTAGGTTGTGGCGGCCCTGAGTCGGGGCCGCCCTTCGACTTCTCCCAGGGGCGGGCGGCATGCGTATTCTCATCATCGAAGACGATATCGAAGCGGCGGAGGCCATGAAGCGTGGCTTGTCGGAGGCCGGCTACGAATGCGAACATGCCTCGGACGGCGAGTTCGGCCTGGAGGCCGCTCGCGCCGGTGATTTCAACGTCCTCATCGTCGACCGGATGATGCCGCGCCGCGATGGCGTCAGTGTCGTCGAGACCCTGCGCCGCGAGGGCGACGCCACCCCGGTGCTGTTCCTCTCGGCCATGGGCGAGATTGACGACCGCGTCGTGGGCCTGAAAGCCGGCGCCGACGACTATCTGGTCAAGCCCTACGCCTTTGCCGAGCTGATCGCCCGGGTCGAGGCCCTGTCGCGCCGTCGTGAGACGGGCGCGGTCTCGACCACGCTTAAGGTCGGCGACCTGGAGATGAACCTGCTGTCCCGCGAGGTTCACCGCGCCGGCAAGGAGGTCGACCTTCAGCCGCGTGAATTCCAGCTTCTGGAGTTCCTGATGCGCCACGCCGGCCAGTCGGTGACCCGGACCATGCTGCTGGAGAAGGTCTGGGAATACCACTTCGACCCCCAGACCAACGTCATCGACGTCCACATCTCCCGCCTGCGCTCAAAGATCGACAAGGGCTTCGACCGGGCGATGTTGCAGACGGTGCGCGGGGCCGGGTACCGGCTCGATCCGTAGAGATGTGGTAGGGTGGCGACATGACATCCGATCCTGAGCATCCCGAGACGCCGGAAGGCATGGCGGAGGACGCCAAGGCGTTCGAAGGTTGGGAAGACGCGTTTATCGCCCGGAACCGCGATGCCCTCGGAGGTATGATCGCTGAGGCGCGCGCGTCGCTTGCCCGCGGTGAAGGTCGGAAGTGGAATGTTGAGGAAGCGATCGCACGGGGCCACAGGCGATACGCGGACTACCTTGCCGGCAAGCGCGATTGATTGTCGACAATGGTGGAGGGGGACTTCGAGTTTGCGCCTGAGGCAGACCGTGACTTCGATGGACTCTTCCTCTGGCTCCTGATCGATACAGGGCCCAATGCGGCCGAGGCGTTTGCGAGACGGATAGATCGGGCGGTTCGAAACCTGGCGCGATTTCCTGAGATGGGGCGAGTTCGAACCGAAATCGTGGGGCATCCACGGTCGTTTTCGGTCAAACCATGGGTGATTTTCTACGAGCCGATGGAAGATCGGCGAGGTGTGCTGGTGACCCGGCTTGTTGATGGCCGGCGCGATATCAAAGATTTGCTGGGAGGGAGCGACCCATGATGAAACTCCCCCGCTTCATCCGTACCACCACATTCCGCCTGACCCTGCTCTTCCTCGCCCTGTTCGCGGCGGCGGCGGCGGCCTTCCTGGGCTACATCTATGTCGCCACGGCCGGCGAGGTCACCCGGCGGGCCGACAACGAGATCGCCCGCGAAATGAACTCGCTGGAGGCCACCTACCGTCAGGGCGGGGTCGCCGGCCTGAACACCGCCATCATCGAGCGCTCGGCCAGCGAGAGGCCCTTCGTCTATTTGTTGATGGACAAGGACGGCAAGAAGATCAGCGGCACCATTCCCGTCTCGCCGATCGACGCGACCGAAAAGGGTGAAAACTGGGCGCGGTTTACCCTCACCGACACCGACCTGGACGGCGGCGAGATCCGCAAATCGGCGCGGGGTCTGCAGGAGCGCCTTGAAGGCGGGGATATCCTGTTCGTCGGAGCGGACGTCAGTGAGAGCGAGGCTTTCGTCGTCGGTATCGCCCGGGCGCTGTGGGGCGCGGGCGCGCTGATCATCATTCTCGGCCTGGCCGGCGGCATCCTGGTCAGCCGCAACGTCGCGCGCCAAATGCAGGGCCTGACCGAGGCGGTTGCGGCGGTGCGTGGCGGCGATCTGCGGGCCCGCGTTCGGGTGCGCGGCGTGCGCGACGAGTATGACGAACTGGCCGAGGGGCTGAACGACATGCTCGATCGGCTGGAGCAGTCGATGGGCGGCCTGCGCCACGCCGGCGACGCCATCGCCCATGACCTGCGCTCACCCCTGACCCGCCTGCGCGCCCGCCTGGAAGCCAGCCTGATCGAGATCGAGAACGGCAAGGGCGATCCCCTGCAGGCGATGGAACAGGCCCTGATCGACGCCGACAATGTGCTCAGCACCTTCAACGCCGTGCTGGCCATCGCCCGGCTGCAGGCGGCCGGCCGGGTGCCCGATCCCAAGCCCTTCGATCCGGGCGAACTTGCCTCCAACATCGCCGAGCTCTACGAGGCGGTCTGCGAGGACAAGGGCCTCGACTTCAAGGCCGAACTGACCCCGCGCCTGACCGTCAACGGGGCCAAGGAAATCCTCACCCAGGCCATCGCCAACCTGCTCGACAACGCTATCAAATATACGCCGGAAGGCGGGGCCGTGATGCTGCGGGTCCGCCGCCGGTCGTCCGGCGAGGTCGAGTTCTCGGTCACCGACACCGGCCCCGGCGTGCCGGAGGAAGACCGCGCCCGCGTCGTGCAGCGTTTCGTCCGCCTGGAAAACAGCCGCAGCGAGCCTGGCTCCGGCCTCGGCCTGTCGCTTGTCGCCGCCGTCGCCGAGGCCCACGGCGGGCGACTTGAGTTGTCGGAGGGGCCGGGCGCTGTCGATGGCTCGGGACCGGGCCTGCGGGTGGCCCTGGTGCTGCCGAGGCCGGAGTGACCGCGTCCGGCGCCCCCCTGGGACCCAGGCTGACGCCCTGCGGGCCAGTCCTCGACCGCAAGCATGCCGAGCGCACGCGCGAGATCGCCGAAAGCGATATGGGCGCCGGGTCGCTGGACAGCGTCTGGGACGCCCTGGCGCCGGTGCTGGGCGCCTCACCCTATCTGTCGAGCCTGATCCGCAGGCGGCCGTCTTCGCTGTTCGACACCCTGCAGGCCGATCCGGAGGCGCGGCTTGAGGCTCTGCTCGACGCGGCCCGAGCCCAGGCCGCCGAGCCCGACAACGCCACCGCCGCCAAACGCCTGCGCCATCTCAAGGCCGACCTGCATCTGCTCTGTGCGCTCAGCGACCTGGGCGGCGTCTGGGACCTCGACCAGGTCACCGGGGCACTGTCACGGTTCGCCGACGCGGCCCTGGAGACGGCCCTGGTGCAGGCGGCGCGTGCCGAGATCGACCGTGGGCGGCTCACCGCGCCGGCGGATCAGACGCGCGGGCCCGTGCCCGGCCTCTTCTGCCTGGCCATGGGCAAGCACGGCGCTTTCGAGCTCAACTACAGCAGCGACATCGACATCTCGGTCTTCTACGAGCCGGACCTGATGCCGGTGGCCGAGGGGGCCGAGCCGCAGGATGTGGCCGTGCGGCTGACCCATGGCGTCGCCCGCATGCTGCAGGACCGCACCGCCGACGGCTATGTCTTCCGGGTCGACCTGCGGCTTCGGCCCGACCCTTCCTCGACCCCGCCGGCCATGCCGGTGCCGGCCGCCTTCGCCTACTATGAGAGCGTTGGTCAGAACTGGGAGCGGGCGGCCTTCATCAAGGCGCGGGTGGCGGCCGGGGATATGCAGGCGGGCCGGGACTTCCTCGGCGAGCTGTCGCCCTTTATCTGGCGGCGCAACCTCGACTTCGCCGCCATCGCCGACATCCATTCGATCAAGCGCCAGATCCACGCCCACAAGGTCGATGACCGGGTGACGGCGGCGGGCGCCGATCTCAAGCTCGGCCGGGGCGGCATCCGCGAGGTCGAGTTCTACGTCCAGACCCAGCAGTTGATCCTCGGCGGTCGCCAGGCGGCGCTGCGCTCGCCCCGCACCCTGGACTCCCTGGCCGCCCTGGAACAGTCCGGCCATGTCACGCCCGAAGCCGCCCGGCTGATGCGCGAGGCCTATGTCCAGCTGCGGGCCCTTGAGCACCGGGTGCAGATGCTGGCCGACGAGCAGACGCACCGCCTGCCGGAGGCCGACGCCGACCGCAAGCGGGTGGCGGCCCTGTGGGGGCATGCGAACCTCAAGAGCTTCGACGCGGCGGTCGGCAAGATCCTAAAGGGCGTCAACGCCACCTACGGCGAGCTGTTCAAGGGTGAGGAGGAGCTCAGCTCCCGCTTCGGCAGCCTGATCTTCACCGGCGTCGAGGACGACCCGGAGACTCTGGCCACCCTCAAGCGCATGGGCTTCGACGATCCGCCGGCCGTGTCCGGCGCCATTCGTGGCTGGCATCACGGCCGCATCGCCGCCACCCGCACCGAGAGGGGGCGCGAACTTTTCACCCGGATGGCGCCCAGGCTGCTCGATGCCGCCCATGCGACCGGCGCGCCGAACGCCGCCTTCCGCCGGTTCTCCGACTTCTTCGAGCGGCTGGGCTCGGGCGTGCAGGTGCAGTCGCTGTTTCTGGCCCAGCCGAAGCTGTTCGAGCTGGTGGTCCAGGTCATGGCCTTCGCACCGGAACTGGCCCGCACCCTGGCCCGCCGGCCGGCGGCGCTGGACGCCCTGCTGGACCCCGCCTTTTTCGCCGCCTTCGAAACCGGGCAGGGGACGGCTGCCTTCGATCATGCCTTGGGGGCGGCGGACGGCTTCGAGGCGGCGATGGACGCCGCCCGCCGTGTGCATCGCGAACAGGCCTTCCGCATCGGCGTGCAGGTGATCGGCGGCACGGCCAGCGCGGCCGACGCCGGCGCCGCCTTCGCCGACCTCGCCGACCTGTGCATCGCGGGCCTCGCCCCGGCGGCCCTGGCCGAGACCGTGCGGCAGGGCGGCGCCTTCCCCGGCGAGGTGGCGGTCATTGCGCTCGGCAAATGCGGTGGCCGGGAAATGACCGCCCGTTCCGACCTCGACCTGATGACCCTCTATCGGTCGAGCGACCCGGCGGCGATGTCGGAAGGGCGCGGCTGGGGGGCCGAGACCTTCTACGGCCGCTTCACCCAGCGGCTGATCGCGGCCCTGTCGGCGCCGACCGGGGAGGGCGGCCTCTACGAGGTCGACATGCAGCTGCGCCCGACCGGCAGCAAGGGCCCGGTTGCGGTCAGCATGAAGGCCTTCGAGGCCTATTACGACCGCGAGGCCGAGACCTGGGAGATGCTGGCCCTGACCCGCGCCCGCGTCGCCTGGGCCAGCAGCCCGGCCTTCGCCGCCGACTGCCAGGCGGCGATCGACGCCGCCCTGCGCCGGCCGCGGGATCGGGCGAAGACGGCCGCCGACGTTCGCGAGATGCGCCAGCTTCTCGAAGACGAGCGCCCGCCTTCGGGACCCTGGGACCTCAAGCTGTCGCCGGGCGGCCTGGTCGACATCGAGTTCGCCGCCCAGTTCCTCCAGCTGGCCTGCGCCGCCGGTGGCGGGCCGCTGCGCCAGAACACCGGCGACGCCCTGACCGCCCTGGCCGAAGCCGACATGGCCGATCCGCAGGCCGTGCGGGTCCTCGAGAGCGCCTGGCGGATGCAGCAGGACCTCAGCCAGCTGCTCAAGGTGGCCCTCGACGACGCGGCGGACCCGGACGCCGAACCCAAGGCCCTCAAGGCGCTGCTGGCGCGGGCCGGCGGCGCCCGCGATTTCAGGGCCCTGAAGGCGGCGCTGAACCGCGGCCGGGTGGCGGCCAGGGCCGCCTATGAACGACTGGTCGCCTGACATACCCTGAATTCAAAAAGTCCCGGATCCGGTCCTGGTCTGCTTCCGCCGCCGTGCGGCGCCCGCCCGTCGACCGTAGGTCGGGGCGGTGCGGAATCGACCTACAAATGCGGGACCTCGACCTACGCTCCGGGCTACAAACCAGGCTACGTCTGCACAGCCCCGGCCCACGCCAAAACCCACGCTGCCGGGCATTTGGCGGATCTCCGGAGGGTCAACGAACGCATCGGCTATTTTGTGGGTCGGCAGCGCCGAGAGACAATCATCGCCGCTTCGATAACGCCGCCGACGGAACGCCCCGCCCCCGCCGTTGAAGCTGCAGGGGCGTGACCAAGGAGACACCCGCACCATGAAGACCTACCTGATCGCCGGCGTCCTGCTCGCCATGACCGCCGGCGCCGCCTGCGCCCAGCCCGCGCCCGGCAAGGCTCGCCCGGACGCCAACGGCGACGGCCAGCTGACCCTCAGCGAATTCACGACCGCCCGCACCAACCAGATGATGCGCATGGACACCGACCGCGACGGCAAGGTCTCCAAGGCCGAGTTCCAGGCTGGAACGGCCGCCCGCATGGCCAAGGCGGAAGCCAAGGGCCGAGAGGGCAAGGGCGGAAAAGGCGACGGCAGCCGCGCCTTCGGCATGCTGGACGCCAACGGTGACGGTGCGCTCGACAAGGCTGAACTGGGCAAGATGGCCCAGCGTCGCTTCGGCCGCATGGACGCCGATGGCAACGGCGTGCTGACCGCCGCCGAGCGCCAGGCGGCCGGACAAGGCATGATGGGTGGCGGCCGCTGACGCTATAGTCCCGGAGGCGGCCGGATTGGGGTCGCCGATGGGAGCTTGCTTTGACGCTGAAAGGCGATCCGGACGAGGCGCTGCTGGCGCGTATCGGCCGCGGCGACCAGGCCGCGGTCCAGTCCCTTGTCGCCCGCAAGCTGCCGCGCATGCTGCAGCTTGCCCAGCGCATGCTGAACGACGCCTCGGAGGCGGAGGATGTGGCTCAGGAAGTGTTCCTGCGAGCCTGGAAACAGGCGGCGGCCTGGACGCCGGGCGCGGCGAAGTTCGACACCTGGCTGCACCGGGTCGCCCTGAACCTCTGCTACGACCGCCTGCGCCGCCGGCGCGAACACAGCATGGCCGAGCCGCCCGAGCAGGTGGACACCGGCCCGGCGCCCGACCGGGGTCTGCTGGCCGCCGATACGGGGACGCGGGTCACCGCCGCCCTGGTCGCCCTGCCGGACCGGCAGCGGGAGGCGGTGGTGCTGTGTCACTACCAGGATCTGGGGAATATCGAGGCCGCCTCGTTGATGGGGATCAGCGTCGAGGCCCTGGAAAGTCTGCTGTCCCGAGGGCGCCGGGCCTTGCGCGCCGCCCTCGCTGACCTGAGAGAATGAGATGATGATGGACGCGCAACGCTTCGAAGCCTTGGCCGACGCCCACGGCGGCCTGATCGCCCGCTGGCCGGCCGCGACGCAGGACGCCGCCTACGCCTGGCTGGCCAAGGCGCCGGCGGCCGCGCAGGCGGTGCTGACGCAGGCCCTGGCGCTGGATGAGACGCTCGACGTCCTGCGGCCGCCGCAGCCCTCGATGGCCTTGCGGGACCGCATCCTCGCCGCCGCGCCACGCGAAAGGCAGGGCTGGAGCCTGCGTCGCTGGCTGGCTGGAGCTGGGGTCGGGGCGGCCCTGGCGACGGCCAGCGTGGCCGGGGTGCTGATCGGCGCCCAGGTCGGCGTAACCTCGGCCGGGGTTTCCGATGAGGGCGTCATGTCTGCTTCCTCGGACGACGACTGGATCGTTCTGCCCGAGACGGAGATCCAGTCGTGAAGCCCCGTGGCCTGATCATTGCCCTGGTCGCCTCTGTGGCTCTCAACCTGTTCCTGGCTGGATTGATCGTTGGCGGGGCGGTGGTGGCGCGGCGGGTGGCCGAGATGCGGCCGCCGGCGCTCGCCAACCAGAACCGGACCCCCTTGTGGCGGGCGGGGGATGAGCTGCCCCTGCCCAAGCGCAGGGCCTTCCGCCAGATGTTCCGCCAGGCCGGGCTGGACACCCGCGACGCCATTCGCGAGTCGCGCACCATCCGCCGCGAGGCCATCGCCGCGATGGACGGGCCGGACTACGACGCCGTGGTCGCGACCCGGGGCATGAACCAGGCCCGCGCACTGGACACCCAGGCCCGCAGCCAGGTCGAGGCCAGGATCCTGGAGTTTGCGGCGACACTGACGCCGGAGGAGCGAAGGGTCCTGGCCCAGGGCCTGCGCCGCGCCATGGCCGGCCAACTGCGCGAGCCGCCGGAGAGGGGCGGGCGCGGCCCCGTTCCGCCCGAAGAAAAGTAGACTTCAGGCGCTGCGTCGCACCGCCTTCGACACCCGCCAGGCCATGAACAGGGCCGGCAGGCAGAGACCGGCGGCCACGGCGAACGGGGCGCTTGGCCCCACACCGGTGAACAGCGGAGCGGCGACCAGGGGACCGAAAATCCGCGCCAGGGCTCCGGCCGCGGTGTTGAGGCCCAGCATCTCGCCCTGACGGTCGTGCGGCGCGGATTTCGAGATGATGGCCACGATATTGGGAAAGGCCAGCGACTGGCCGAGCGCCACCACGATCATGCCGAGCACGGCGATCACCCAGTTCTGTCCGACGAACGGCTGGAAGCCGAACCCAAGGGCGATCAGGCAGAGACCCGTCATCAGGGTCGCCGCCTCGCCGATACGCCGGGCCATCCAGCCGGTCAGCAGGCTCTGGGCGATGGCCGCCGTGATGCCGATGACCAGGAAGCAGAGGCTGACCTCATGCGGTCCCCATTTGAACTGCCGCTGGGTCCAGAGGCCGAAGGTGGCTTCCATGCCCGCAAACCCGGCCATGGCGATCAGGCTGACGACCAGAACCCGGCGGATGACCGGATGGGCCAGGGCGTCGTTCAGCCCTTCGAAACGGGCGCGGCGGGGCGCGTCCTTGTGGACGTGGCGGGTCTCACGGACGAACAGGGCGACGCCGATGCCGGCGGTAAGCGCCAGGCCAGCGGCGATCAAAAGCGGCAGACGAAACCCCGCCGTGCCGAGGGCCGGCTGCGCCAGGAAGCCGCCGAGCACCGGGCCGGTGACAAAGCCCAGGCTGAAGGCGGCCGCCATGAAGCCCATACGGCTGGCCCGCTTTTCATGCGGTGTGACGTCGGCCAGGTAGCCCTGGATGGTCGAGATATTGCCGGTCAGGATGCCTCCGCAGAAGCGGATGGCCATGGCGATCCAAAGGTCAGGGGCAAAGGCCAGCAGGACATAGGTCAAGGCGTTGCCGAAGATGGTCAGCATCAGCACCGGCCGCCGGCCGATACGGTCCGACAGCTTTCCCCAGATCGGCTCGGCAAAGAAATTGCCCAGGCTGTAGGCCGAAAACAGGATGATCACCTGCCAGGCCGGGGCCCCGAAGCTTGAGGCATAGAAGGGCAGCAGCGGGATGACCACGCCGAAGCCGGCGATGTTGATGAACACCACGCTCAGCAGGATGACCAGGGCCCGCTTGTCTTCGGGGGCGGGCGCGGGACTGGGGGCGGTCGTGTCGGACATGACCCTCAGCCCTACGCCGGACCGTCGTCCCTGGCTAGTTGGCCGGGTTATGCTTCTCGATGAAGGCCACGGTCGCTTCCAGCGTCTGCAGGCGGGTCGCGTTGCGCGATAGCCAGTGGTCCTCGGCCTTCAGGGTGACCAGCTCGACTGGGCGGCCGGCGGCGCGGAGGGCGTCGTGCATCCGCTGGCTCTGGGCGTAGAGGACGACGGTGTCGTCCTTGCCATGGATAAGCATCACCGGAACCGTGCCGCCGGCGACATTGTGGGCTGGCGAGATAGCGGTCAGGTCGCGGTCGCGGCGGTTTTCGACCCCCATGAACCGCGACCAGTACCGCTGGGTCGCGGTCTCGCGGCCGTTATCGGATTTCAGCTCTTCGACCAGGAACTGCTTGAGGTCGGCAACCCCCGCCACCGCTACGGCGCAGCGATAGACGCCTTTGTCGAGGGTAGCGC
>JANPKF010000171.1:0-12434 GCA_031425895.1 Caulobacteraceae bacterium
GCGTGACGGTCAACCGGTTCTGCTCGTCGGGCCTGCAGACCATCGCCATGGCCGCCAACTATGTGCGCAACGACGGCGCGCCGGTGGCCGTGGCCGGCGGGGTGGAGTCGATCTCGATCCCGAACCCCGGCGCCGGCAAGGACAACATGGATCCCCAACTGATCCAGCAGTACCCGGCCATCTTCATGCCGATGATCGACACCGCCGACATCGTCGCGGAGCGCTACGGCCTCAGCCGCGAGTACCAGGACGAATACTCGCTGGAGAGCCAGCGCCGCATGGCCGCCGCCCAGCAGGCGAACAAGTTCGCTGACGAGATCGTGCCGATGAAGACCAAGATGAAGATGGTCGACAAGGCCACCAAGGAAGAAACCATCGTCGACTACACGGTCACGCGCGACGAGTGTAACCGCCCCGAAACGACGCTTGAGGGCCTCGCCGGCCTGCAGCCCGTGCGCGGCGAAGGCAAGTTCATCACCGCCGGCAACGCCTCCCAGCTCTCGGACGGCTCGGCCGCCGTGGTGATCATGGAAGGCAAGGAAGCCGAGCGTCGCGGCCTGAAGCCGTTGGGCGTGTTCAAGGGCTGGGCCGTCGCCGGCTGCGAGCCCGACGAGATGGGTATCGGCCCGGTGTTCGCAATCCCGCGCCTGCTGGAGCGTCACGGCCTCAAGGTCGACGACATCGACCTGTGGGAATTGAACGAAGCCTTCGCCAGCCAGTGCCTCTACAGCCGCGACCAGCTGGGCATCGATCCTGAGAAGTACAACGTCAACGGCGGCTCCATCGCCATCGGCCACCCCTTCGGCATGACCGGCGCGCGTTGCGTCGGGCACGTGCTGATGGAAGGCCAGCGCCGCAAGGCCAAGCACGCGGTTGTCACCATGTGCATCGGCGGCGGCATGGGCGCGGCTGGTCTGTTCGAAGTTTTCAACTAAAGACGACGGAAGACCCCGCCGGCTCAGGTCGGCGGGGTGCTTTTCGCGTTCCGGGTCAAAAACCGCGAGGCCTCTGTCGCTTTTCCGACACCGTCAACACCTTGCGGGACTTGGGTTCGGCGCCGAAACCACATCGTTTCATCAAACGAACTTCGTCGAAACCTTCATCCGGAACGACAGCGTTTCCGTATCGTTAAGTCGGAAGGCGTCATTGTGGCGCCAGACTGAACGGATCGATAACGCCATGGCCGTCAAGGCCCTCTTCGCCGCCGCCGCTGCTTTTGCCATCGCGCTCGCGATGCTGTTGCCCGTGCCCGGATCCCACGCTCGCCAGGCCCAGTCCCAGATCGAAACCATCGAGCTGGGCCACCGCTAGGCGCTTCACCCCTCTGCCCTCATTGCTCTTCGCCCGCCGTCGTGGTCGCTTCGCGCCATGATCAGGGTTGCCGACATTGCCGGACTAGTCCTGGCCGGCGGCCGCTCGCGCCGTTTCGGCTGGGAGAAGGCCGCCGTCGTCGTCAACGGCCGCCCGTTGCTGGACACAGCCCTCGCCGGCCTGGCCGGCTGCGGCGCGCTGGCGGTCAATGCGGCGCCAGGCAGTGAGGCAGCCGCCCTGGCCGCCGCGCGCGGCCTTCCGCTGCTGGCTGACCGGGAAGGCCTCCCGGACGGGCCGCTGACCGGTGTCCTCGCCGGGCTTGAGTGGGCCCGCGACCGGGGCGCCGCCTGGCTGGTCACCAGTCCCTGTGATCTGGCCGCCCCACCGCCGGCCCTGGTCACGCGACTGGCTGAAGCGGGCGGCCCCGCCTACGCCCTGGCCCCCGACGGCCGCCATCCCTTGAGCGCCCTCTGGCCGGTCAGTCTGATCGAACCGCTGCGGGCCATACTGGCGCGCGAGCATCCGCCGGTGCGGGCCATGCAGGACGACGCCGGCTTTCGGCCCGTACTCTTCGCCGACGCCGCCGCCTTCGCCAATCTCAACACCCCAGGCGGCCTGGACGGCCACATCCGCGCCTGGGACCTGACCGCCGACGGCCCACCGTTCCGAACCCCCTCCAGCTGGCTGCAACCCGTCCGGGACGGTGGCGTCCCGGCCATGCTCAAGCTGCCTTTCGTGGACGAAGAGCGTCGCGGCGGCCAGGTCCTGGCCTGGTTCGACGGGCGGGGCGCCGCCCGGGTGCTGCGGGTCGATGGCGAGGCGGTGGTGGTCGAGCGGCTGGCGAACGACATTGATCTGGTCGCCATGGCCGAGGGCTCGGCGGAGGGTGACGAGGCGGCCTGCGCCATCCTCTGCGAGGTGGTCGCGGCGATGCATGCCGACCAGCCACCGCCTCCGCCGCGGGTTCTCCCCCTGCGGCCGTGGTTCGCGGCCCTGGAGCGGCTTGCGGCGACGAATGCCTTCCTCGCCCGCGCCTGGCCTGTGGCCGACCGGCTGTTGGCGGAGAACCGGGAGCCGCTCGTGCTGCATGGCGACGTCCACCATGCCAATGTCCTGCATGATCCGGCGGGGGGCTGGCGGGCCATCGACCCGAAGGGCCTGATCGGGCCGCGCGGCTACGACTACGCCAACATTCTGCGCAACCCCGAAACCGGCGCCTCGCGCGACAGCGGACGGTTGCAGCGGCATGTCGCCCTTGCCGCCCGGATGGCGGGACTGCCGGATCGCGAGGTCCTGGAATGGACCCTGGTCCACGCGGCCCTGTCGGCGGCCTGGTCGATCGAGGCCGGCGAGATTCCGGGCCACAGCCTGGCTATAGCGGCCATAGCCGCCGCCCCGCTGCACCTCTAGAAGCCACCAACCGCCCGCAGCCGGGCGATTTCCAGTTCCAGTTCCCGCTCGCGCAGGGCGGCCAGCCGTTCCATGCGATGATCGCTCCGCCAGCCGAACACCAGGCCGGCGAGGGCCCCCAGGCCGGTGAACAGGAAAGTCAGGGCCGAACCGATCATCGCCCAGTCGATAGGCGAGGCCTCCGCCGCCGCCTGGCCGGCGCCTTCTACGGCGGCGACCGCGAGGTCGCCGGGAACCAGGGCCTCCGGGCTGCTGTCGAGGGCGGCCGAGACCGGCTCGAAAGCGGCGGCGACGGGGTCGGTCTGCAACGTCTGGCCGGGTTTGACGGCGGCCGAGCCGACGAAGACCAGGGCCGCCAGGGCCATCATCACCAGGGCCGAACGGCCTCCCCCACGGCCTGGAGCCTTGGCCTGCACTGCATAATCCATCGCGCTCATGATCCCGTCCTCCCTGACGGCTGGCGTTGTCGATGGACACAGTTGGGCAGAGCCAAGCTGACCGGCGCATGAATGAAAAAACGGGGTTATCGTCAGCAAACGCGCCGCCTGCACACGGTCTCGACAGCCAGGCCCCACAATGGCCCCGTTCATCGGGCTGCTTAGAGGATGGAGCCGCCGGGGCCAGTGCGCTAGAACCGGCTCAATCTGCGTTGATCAACCAAGACGGACCATCATGGCGAACCCACAGGCGGGCGGAACCGGCGCTCGGCGCACTCCGCTGCAGGCCTTCCTCTACTGGGGCATGGTCATTGGCGTCTGGGGGCTGATCTTCCTGGTCGCCTTCCTGGCCGTGTTCGCCATCGACCTGCCGGATGTCTCCAAGCTCAACGACGTCACCCGCCAGCCGTCGATCTCCTACCTCGATCGTTCGGGCGCCCTGATCGCGGTGCGCGGCAGCCAGTACGCGCCGCCGGTCGACCTCGAGAAACTGCCCGACTATGTGCCGAAGGCCTTCCTGTCCATCGAGGACCGGCGCTTCTACTACCATCCGGGCTTCGATCCCCTGGGCATGGGCCGGGCCACGGTCGCCAACGTCAAGGCTGGCAAGATCGTCGCCGGCGGCTCGACCATCACCCAGCAGCTGGCCCGCAACCTGTTCCTGACCCTCGACCAGAACTGGCGGCGCAAGGTGCAGGAGCTGATCCTCGCCGTCTGGCTCGAGGTGAAGTTCTCCAAGAAGGAGATCCTCGCCCTCTATCTGAACCGGGTCTACTTCGGGGCCGGCGCCTACGGCATCGAAGCCGCCTCGCAGCGATACTTCAACAAGCCCGCCTCGAAGCTGACCATCGGCGAATCAGCCCTGCTGGCCGGCATGATGAAGGGCCCCTCGCGCTATTCGCCGGTCTCCGCCCGCGAACGCGCCGCCAAGCGCGCCAACGTCGTGCTCGACGAGATGGTCCGCACCAAGGCCATCACCGCCGAGCAGCGGGCCGAGGCGGTCAAGACGCCCGTGCGCGTCTCCTCCGTGCTGGCCAACCAGCGCGCCCAATATTTCACCGACTGGATGGACAGTCAGGTCCGTGCCCTGGTGGGCGAGCCGACCGAGGACCTCTATGTCGAGACTACCCTCGACCTGCCGATCCAGGCGGCCGCGGAACAGGCGGTGCGGTCCGGCGCGGCCAGGAACAAGGCCGCCGGCGTGCAGCAGGCGGCCCTTGTCGCCCTCGACGCCGAGGGTCGGGTTCGCGCCTACGTCGGCGGCGTCGACTATACCGACAGTCAGTTCGACCGCGCCTCGGTGGCCCGCCGCCAGGCCGGATCCGCCTTCAAACCGTTCGTCTACCTGACCGCAATGGAGCAGGGGCGTAACCCCAATGTCATGGTCGTCGACGAGCCGGTGAAGATCGGTAACTGGGAGCCGCGCAACTACGATGGCCGCTTCGCCGGTTCGATGACGCTGGAAACGGCCCTGGCCAAGTCGACCAACACCGTCGCCGCCCGCCTGGCCAACGAGGTCGGCACCGGCAACGTCGCCGCCACGGCGCGCCGGCTCGGCATCACCTCCAAGATCCAGCTCGACCCCTCGATGGCGCTGGGCGCGGTCGAGGTCAGCCCGCTGGAGATGGCCGCGGCCTATGCCCCCTTCTCGAACGGCGGCTTCAAGGCCCGGGCCTGGGGCATCAGCCGCATCCGTACCGCCTCCGGCAAGGTGCTCTACGACCACAACCTCGAAAAGCGCGGCCGCCAGACGGTGATCGGCTCTCCGGCCCTGCCCTACATGAACCAGATGATGCGCAAGGTGGTGACCAGCGGCACCGGCACGGCTGCGCGGGTTCCCGGCTTCGACATCGCCGGCAAGACCGGCACCACCAGCGACTACCGCGACGCCTGGTTCGTCGGCTACACGGGCGGCTTCGTGGTGGCGGTGTGGACTGGCAAGGACGATAACAGCCCCATGCGCCGGGTCACCGGCGGCGGAGCTCCTGCCCAGATCTGGAAGAGCTTCATGGGCCAGGCCCTGCCGCGCCTGAGGGCCCAGGCCATCCCTGGCGGCGTGATCGCTCCGCCGGAGCAGACCGTCGATCCGATCGGCGACATCATCTCCGGCATGGGCATCGGCGGTGAAGAGCCCCCGGAGCCGCAACCGAGGGCCCCGACACCCGATGCGGACAAGGCCCGGCCGCCGGACGAGATTCCGTTCTAGGCCTTGAGTTTGAGGAGTCCGGAGGCAACCCTCTGGATTCCCTCAAGGAGTCCGGGATCGGACTAAGCGACTGGAAAAACGGAGCCTTTTCCGCGCCTTGACTCTCGCGAAAAACGGAACAAAACATGAACTATGGTTCCACTGTCGATCCATTCCCAGCCTTGCGACAACCCCGCCCTCGCGCCTCGCGCGGCGCGTCTGGGGCTTGAGGAAGCCTGGGGCGAAGGCGCGCCCGGCCGGGTGGCGGCGACCCTGTTCGGCCTTACCCGGGCGGCCGAGGGGGACGAGCGGCCGGTGGTCGTGGCCGCCTCCTCCCTCTGGCTGCGCGAGCAGGGACGCTGGTTCCGCGATGGCTTGCGCGTCGCCGGCCTGCCGGACCGTCGGCTGCTGTTCATCGAGACGCCGAAGGACGCCCAGACCCTGTGGGCGCTGGAAGAGTGTCTGAAGTCGGACGCCGTGGCGGGAGCGGTGGCCGCCGCCGACGCCATCAGCCTGCTGGCCAGCCGCCGGCTGGACATGGTCGCCCGCCAGGCCGGCGCCGTCTGCCTGCTGCTGCGCACCCAGACGCCCAGGGATATCAGCGCCGCCCGCCGCCGCTGGCTGATCGCGCCCGCGCCTTCCGCGCCGCACCCCTATGACGACGAGGCCCCCGGCGCGCCACGCATTGCCGTCAGCCTGACCCGCAGCCGGGGCGAGCCGCCCGGCGACTGGATCCTGGAGTGGAACGATGAAACGCATCGTTTCCGTCTGGCTGCCGGACTGGCCGATCACGGTCTGGTCCCGGACGGCCGGTCGGTCGTCGCCGCCTGACGACACGCCGTTCGCGCTGGTCGAGAAAGGCCCCCACGGGCTTGTACTGTCGGCGACCAACCGCGCCGCCCGGCGCCTGGGTCACGCCATGGGCCAGGCCCACGCCGACGCCAAGGCAGCCAGCCCGACCCTGATCACCCACCCGGCCGAACCTGATCGCGACGCCGAAGCCCTGCGCCTGCTCAGCCTGTGGGCCGAGCGCTACTCGCCCTGTGTGGCCATGGACCGGGCCTCCCCGGGCCGCGAAGGCCTGCTGATCGACATGACCGGCGGGGCGCACCTGTTTGGCGGCGAGATCGCCCTGCTGACCGACATGGCCGTGCGGCTGAAGGCGGCCGGCATTCCCGCCCGCCTGGCCATGGCCGACACGGCCGGAGCGGCCTGGGCCCTGGCCCGCTTCGGACCGCGCGATACACGCCGCCTCGTGCCGGTGGGCGGCAATCGCGCCGCCCTGGCCCCCCTGCCGGTCGTCGCCCTGCGGCTGGCCGATGCCGACGTGAGGCTGCTGGCGCGGCTCGGCCTGCGGACCATCGGCGATCTCATGGGTCTGCCGCGTTCGGGGCTGGCCCGCCGTTTTCGCGGCGAGGCGGGTCTTGGCCTGGTGCGCCGTCTCGACCAGGCGCTGGGGGCCGAACCGGAAATCCTCGAGCCGATCCGCCGTCCGCCGGTCTGGCGCGTCTGGCGCACGGTGCTTGAGCCGTTGATCGATGTCGCCGGCATCGAAACGGTGCTGGGCGACCTCGCCCCCAGCCTGGCCGAAAGCCTGGAGCGCGACGGCCAGGGCGCCCGCCGCCTGACCCTGACCGCCTTCCGCACCGATGGCCGCGCCACCCATCTGTCGGTGTCCCTGAGCGTGCCCTCCATCCGTCCGGCCCATCTGGCCAAGGTGCTCAGGGAGCGGGGGCTGGAGCACCTCGACCTCGGTTTCGGGGCCGATGCGGTGATGCTCAGCGCCGATGTCGTCGAACCGCTCAGCGCCATCCAGTCCGACCTCGACAAGGGCCGCGACGGCGACCAGCGCCTGGCCCTGGCCGCCCTGCTGGATCGGCTTGGCGCGCGGCTGGGGGAGACCGCGGCCTTCCATCTGGAAGGATGCGCCAGCTGGCTTCCCGAACACAGCCAGGCTCGCCGTCCGGCCGGAGAGGGACCGCCCCCCTCTGTTGAAGCGCCGCCGCTGCCCGACCGCCCGCTGCTGCTGCTCGACCCGCCCGAGCCGGTCACCGTGCCCCTGGCCAGCCTGCCGGACGGTCCGCCGGCCAGCTTCGTCTGGCGCCGGGTGACCCACCGGGTCAGCCGCGCCCAGGGTCCTGAGCGTCTGTCGGCCGAATGGTGGAAGCCGGCCAGGCGGCCGCTGCCCGACCGCACCCGCGACTACTACCGCGTCGAGGACCGCGAGGGCCGCCGCTACTGGCTGTTCCGCGAGGGCCTGTACGAGCGCGAAGACCAGGCCGAGGAGCCGCCGGCGTCGGGCGAAACCGAAGGCCGCCTGGTCGACCGCCCGCCTGCCTGGTGGATGCACGGGGTGTTCGCATGACCTACGCCGAGCTCGACGCGGTCACCAACTTCTCCTTCTTGGAGGGCGGCTCGCACCCGGCCGACATGGTCGCCCAGGCCCAGTATCTGGGTATGAGCGCCATCGGCATCGCCGACCGCAACACCCTGGCCGGCGTGGTGCGCTGTCACCGCGAGGCCAAACGGGTCGGCATGCGGCTGTTGATCGGTTCGCGACTGGTGTTCAGCGATGGTTCGGTGCTGGTCGTCTATCCGCGCGACCGGGCCGCCTATGGCCGCCTCTGCCGGCTCCTGTCGCTCGGCAAGAGCGAGATACTCGGCGACACGCACGGCGACCGCACCATCAAGGGCCAGTGCCGGCTGACCTTCGAACAGGCGCTGGACTACGCGGAAGGCCTGGTCGCCATCGCCCCCGCGCCCCGCGTTGTTGACGCCGCCTTCGCCTCGCGGCTGCGCGACTGGGCCGGTCGCTGGCCGGACCGGCTCTATCTTGGCGCCAATCCGCTCTACGACGGCCGCGACCGGGCCCGGCTGATCCACCTGTCGCGGCTGGCCGACGGGGCCGGTGCGCCGATGCTGGCGACCAATGCCCCGCTCTACCACCACTACGACCGCCGTCCCCTGCAGGACGTTCTGACCTGCATCCGCGAGGGGACCACCGTCGACGAGGCCGGCTTCAAACTGCAGGCCAACGCCGAACGCTACCTGAAACCCCCGACCGAGATGGCCCGGTTGTTCCGTGGCCACGAAAGCGCCCTCGCCCGCTCGCGAGAAATCCTGGCCGCCTGCACCTTCTCCCTGGACGAGCTCTCCTACCACTACCCGGACGAGCCGGTGCCGCCCGGCAAGAGCCCTGACCAGCATCTGGCGGACATGACCTGGCAGGGGGCCCGCTGGCGCTTTCCGGGGGGTGTGCCGCCGAAGGTCAAGGAGACCATCGACAAGGAGCTGAAGCTGATCGCGGGGCGGCAGTACGCCCACTACTTCCTGACAGTCCACGACATCGTCAAATGGGCCCGCCAGCCCACCGGTCAGGAGAACACCAAACCCATCCTCTGCCAGGGCCGCGGCTCGGCGGCCAATTCGGTGGTCTGCTACTGCCTGGGGATCACCTCGGTGAACCCGGCCGAGCAGGACCTGCTGTTCGAACGCTTCGTCTCGGCCGAGCGCGACGAGCCGCCGGATATCGATGTCGACTTCGAGCACGCCCGGCGTGAGGAGGTGATGCAATACATCTATCGCCGCTACGGCCGCGACCGGGCGGCGATCTGCGCCACCGTCATCCACTACCGCCCGCGCTCGGCCATCCGCGAGGTCGGCAAGGCGCTCGGCCTGACTGAGGACGTCACCGGGGCGCTGGCCGGGACGGTGTGGGGCAGCTGGGGCTCCGAGATCGAGGATGGTCACGCCGAGCGGGCAGGCCTGTCGAAGGAGGAACAGCGGATGAAGCTGGCCCTCGACCTGACCCGCGAGCTGATCACCTTCCCCCGCCACCTGTCACAGCACGTCGGCGGCTATGTCCTCACCCAGGGGCCGCTGGTCGAGCTGGTTCCGGTCGGCAACGCGGCGATGGAGGACCGCACCTTCATCGAGTGGGACAAGGACGACATCGACGAGCTGAAGATCATGAAGGTCGACATCCTGGCGCTGGGCATGCTGACCGCCATCCAGAAGGGCTTCGACATGATCGAGACCTTCTATGGCCAGCGCTGGGACCTGGCCAAGGTGCTGGGCGAAACGGACACCACCCCGGTCTACGACATGCTGTGCAGGGCCGATTCCCTGGGGGTCTTCCAGGTCGAGAGCCGGGCCCAGATGGCCATGTTGCCGAGGCTGCGGCCCCGCGTCTTCTATGACCTGGTGGTCGAGGTAGCGATCGTGCGACCGGGCCCCATCCAGGGCAACATGGTCCATCCCTATCTCGCCTCCCGCGCCGCCAGGCGCGAGGCCGAGGCCCGGGGCGAGGTTTATGATATCCAGTTTCCCAGGCCCTCGCCGCCGCACGATCCCGACGAGCTGAAGAAGATCCTGGGCAAGACCATGGGCGTTCCGCTGTTCCAGGAGCAGGCCATGCGCATCGCCATGGAAGCGGCCGAATTCACCGGCGACGAGGCCAATGGCCTGCGCCGGGCCATGGCCACCTTCCGCCACCACGGCACCATCCAGAACTATGAGGAGATGCTGGCCGGGCGGATGAAGGCGCGCGGCTATGACCCCAAGTTCGCCGACGACTGCTTCAACCAGATCAAGGGCTTCGGCGAATACGGCTTCCCGGAAAGCCACGCCGCCAGCTTCGCCCTGCTGGTCTATGTCTCGGCCTGGATGAAGTGCGTCCATCCGGATGTCTTCTGCGCCGCCCTGCTCAACAGCCAGCCGATGGGCTTCTACGCCCCGGCCCAGCTGGTCCGCGACGCGCGGGAGCATGATGTCGAGGTGCGCCACCCGGACGTGGGCGCCAGCGACTGGGACTGCACCCTCGAGCCGCGCCCGGGCCAGGCGCAATGCGCCCTGCGGCTGGGGTTTCGCCAGATCGACAGCTTCCGGCAGGACTGGGGGCTTGCCATCATGGCGGCGCGGGCGATGGGCCCCTTCGTCTCTCTCGACGACCTGCGCCAGCGCGCCGCCCTGCCGGCCCGGGCCCTGGAACTGCTCGCCGCCGCCGACGCCCTGGGCTCCCTGGATCTTTCCAGGCGAGGCGCCCTGTGGGCCGCACGCGGATTGCCGCGCAGCCAGCCCCTGCCCCTTTTCGCCCAGGCCGGGGTGGCGGAGGAGGACGGGCCACCGCCGGCCAGCCTGCCGACGAGCTCGCCCTCCGAGGAGGTGGTGCATGACTACGAGAGCATCCGCCTGTCGCTGAAGGACCATCCGCTCACCTTCCTGCGCGAGCGTCTCGCCCAGGCCGGGGCCATTCCGGCGAGCCGCGTTCCCACCGACCCGGCCGGCCGCAGGACCGCCGTCGGCGGGGTGGTGCTGGTTCGCCAGCGGCCGGGGACGGCCAAGGGTGTCTGCTTCATCACCCTGGAGGACGAGACCGGGGTGGCCAACATCGTCGTCTGGCCCACGGTGTTCGAGGCTTTCCGGCCGGTGATCATGGGCGCGCGGATGATCCTGGTGCGCGGCAAGCTGCAGCGGGCCGAGGGCGTCACCCACCTGGTCGCCGAAAGCCTCGAAGACTGGACCTGGTCGCTGGGCCTGCTGTCGGCCCAGCCCCTGAAGACAACGCCGGCGCATGGCGACGAGGTCGCCAGCAGCGCGCCCGGCCGGGGCGAGGACCACCGTATGCGCCATCCGCGCGATGTCCGCGTCCTGCCCAGAAGCCGCGATTTCCACTGATCCCGACTTCGGCCCGCGTCCGAACGTCGCCTTCGCGGCCTCCGGCGAATCATGCTCCGCTCGTCAGGCAACTCTCAAGGAGGCAGCGCGTTCAGACGCTGGAGGGACTGCAGATGAAAGATGTCATGTACTGGACGCTCGGGGTTCCGACCCTCTGCATCTTCGCCGTTGCGGCGCTGAAACTGATGGGCGTCTAGGGCGCCCCTCCGGCCATCCTGAAAATCCTGTCGACGACGCCGCAGCCCTGAGCGGCCAACGCCCCGCTACGCCGGAACAGAACGACGGCAGCGCGGACCGACCCGCTTACGCGGTGGGCGCCTTGCTGACCTGACGGACGGATTTTCCTGGATAAACCAGAGCCAACCTGACCCTGGTGGAGCCGAGGGGAGTCGAACCCCTGACCTCCTCATTGCGAACGAGGCGCTCTACCAACTGAGCTACGGCCCCCTCCCAGGATGAGGGAAGGGCGGCACATACGGCCGGGGGGCGCGGGCTGTCAAGGCGGTGAACCCGACAACTTCGCTGCCAGCGCATTGCCGCCGGGGCCGACGCTCACTAGGTTCCAGGGCTCTAAACATCGGAGACGCGCCCTCATGGGTATCGCCATCGTCTGGCTGGTCAATCAGGTCGTCGGCCTGATCATTCTTCTGCTCATCGTCCAGGCTGTGATCAGCTGGCTGGTCGCTTTCAACGTCATCAACCTGAGCCACCCGTTCGCTCGCCAGGTGGTCGACTTTCTCAACGCCGTGACCGAGCCGATGCTGCGGCCGCTGCGCCGCATCGTGCCCCGTCTGGGCGGCGTCGACCTCAGCCCCATCGTGCTCATCCTGCTGCTGGGCTTCATCCGGGTGCTGTTCAACGCCACCATCGCCCAGGCCCTCGTCCGGATCTGACGGGTGGAAACCCGTCTCGCTGTCCGGCTGACGCCGCGCGGCGGCGCCGACCGCATCGACGGCTGGGGCGAGGACGCAGCGGGGCGACCCCTGCTCAAGGTCCGGGTCAGCGCCCCGCCGGTCGAGGGCGAGGCCAACGCCGCCCTCGAAAAGCTGATGGCCAAGGCCCTCGGCTTGCCGAAGTCGGCGGTCAGCGTCGCTACCGGCCAGACCGCCCGCATCAAGGCCCTGGCGGTTCAGGGCCTGTCATTGGACGAGATCCGCGCCCGACTGGCCTGATCCCGCCAGGGATGACTGCCAGGCCAGACGAACGCGTCAGGTCTCGCCTGCTCAGCCGATCTTTTTCAGCTCGGCTTCCAGCTCCAGCGTGACCTCGTCACCCAGCGCCGGGGCATAGGCGCTGACGCCGAAATCGGTGCGCTTGATCTTCGCCTTGCCGGCGAAACCCAGGCTGTAGGTCTTGTCGACCGGATTGACGCCGGCCTGGTTGAAGGTCGCCGCCACAGTGACCGGTTTGGTGAC
>JANPKF010000172.1:0-6208 GCA_031425895.1 Caulobacteraceae bacterium
CACTCGTCAGAGTACATCGAGGCTCTGGCCAACGGCGATGCCTGCCTGGTTGTCGGCTACAGCGGCGACATCCTCCAGGCTCGGGATCGGGCCGACGAGGTCAAGAAGGGCGTCGAGGTCGGCTACTTCATCCCCAAGGAAGGCAGTCAGGTCTGGTTCGACACCTTTGCCATTCCCGCTGACGCCCCGAACAAGGAAGCGGCCTACAGGTTCTTCGACTTTATGATGCGGCCGGAGATCATCGCCCGCGCCTCCAACTCGACCAACTACGCCAACGCCAATCTGCCGGCGACCCAGCTGGTCAAGGCCGAGGTGCGCGACGACCCCAACGTCTATCCGACCAAGGAAGTCTTCAACCGCCTGTTCGTGACGACCACCAAGGACCAGGCCCTGGTCAAGGTCGTCAACCGCCAGTGGACCAAGGTCCGCGACGGTCAATGAGCGGTCCTGCCCCGACCCCTGCCAAAGGGGGCCGGCCCGCCAAAGGGACCGGTAAACGCCTGAACATCGGGGCCGTGCGGTCCAATTTCGCGCCGTGGAACGATCCGGCCGCCACGCCCCTGGTGCGCTTCCAGGGGGTGACCAAGCGGTTCGGCGACCAGACGGCGGTCAACGACGTCTCGCTGGACATCTATCCGGGTGAGTTCTTCGCCCTGCTGGGCCCCTCGGGCTGCGGCAAGACCACCCTGATGCGCATGCTGGGCGGGTTCGAGACGCCCAACGCGGGAACCATCACCCTGGCCGGGCAGGACCTGGCCGGCATCCCGCCGCACAAGCGGCCGGTCAACATGATGTTCCAGTCCTACGCCCTGTTCCCGCACCTGACTGTCGAGCAGAACATCGCCTTCGGTCTGAAGCAGGAGGGCCTGCCCAAGGCCGAGATCGCCGCCCGCGTTGTCGAGATGCTTGAGCTGGTCAAGCTGAGACCGTTTGCGCGTCGTAAGCCCGACCAGCTCTCCGGTGGCCAGAAGCAGCGTGTCGCCCTCGCCCGCGCCGTGGCCCGCAAACCCCAGATGCTGCTCCTCGACGAGCCGCTCGGCGCCCTCGACAAGAAGCTGCGCGAGGAAACCCAGTTCGAGCTGATGGACCTGCAGGTCGAGCTCGGCATGACCTTCCTGATCGTCACCCACGACCAGGAAGAGGCCATGGTCATGGCCGACCGCATCGCCGTCATGCGCGAAGGCGAGATCGCCCAGATCGGCCGCCCCGAAGAGGTCTACGAGACCCCGGCCAATCGCTATGTGGCGGAGTTCCTGGGCGACGTGAACCTGTTCGAGGCCAGGGTCAGCGCCATCGAGCACCCGATGGCCCGACTGTCCGCCGCCGGCGCCTCTGACGGCTTCTACGTCCTCGACGACGACTGTCCGCCGGCCGGCACGGCGGTCAATCTCGCCGTCCGTCCCGAGAAGATGCGCATCAGCCTGGAGCCGCCGCCGGCCGGGAGCCACAACGTCCTCTCCGGCGAAATCTGGGACATCGGCTACACCGGCGACTGGACCAACTACATCGTCGAACTGCCGGGCGAGAAGCTGATCCGGGTGGCCAAGGCCAACGCCAGCCGCATCGTCGAGCGGCCCATCGGCTGGGACGACAAGGTCTTCGTGACCTTCGCCGACGACGCCGGCGTGGTGCTGGTCTCGTGAGCAGCCCGAGGGCCGCGGTCAACTGGCCGAAATTGTCGGCGCTGATCCCCTACGCCTGGCTGCTGGTCTTCTTCGCCCTGCCCTTCCTGATGGTGTTTCGGCTGTCGCTGTCCGACAGCGCCCTGTCGATCCCGCCCTATGCGCCGCAGATCGACTGGAGCAGAGGGATCGACGGCATCAAGGCCTTCCTCGGCGGGCTCGACTTCGATGCCTACAAGCAGCTGGGCAGCGACAGCCTCTACGCCAAGTCCTACATCTCGAGCCTGCGCTTCGCCGCGGAGGGGACGATCCTTGCCCTGCTGGTCGGCTATCCCATGGCCTATGGCATGGCCCGCTGCAAACCCTCGACGCGCAGCCTGCTGCTGATGCTGGTCATCCTGCCGTTCTGGACCAGCTTCCTGATCCGGGTCTACGCCTGGGTCGGCATCCTCAAGCCCGAGGGGCTGCTCAACGCCGGCCTTGCCCTCGTCGGCATCCCGCCAACCGATCTGCTCTACACCCCTGCGGCGGTGCAGATCGGCCTGGTGTACAGTTACCTGCCCTTCATGGTGCTGCCGCTGTACGCCGCTCTGGAGAAGATGGACTACACCCTGCTCGAGGCCGCCGCCGACCTCGGCTCGCCGCCCTGGAAGAGCTTCTGGCAGGTGACCGTCCCGCTCTCCATCCCCGGCGTCATCGCCGGCTGCCTGCTGTGCTTCATCCCCATGCTCGGCGAGTTTGTCATTCCCGACCTGCTCGGTGGGCCGGGCTCCCTGATGATCGGCCGCTCGATCTGGATGGAGTTCTTCGCCAACCGGGACTGGCCGTTCGCCGCCGCGGTGGCGGTCGTCCTGTTGCTCACTTTGGTCGTCCCGATCGTCCTCTACCAGCGCCAGCAGGTGAAGGCCCTGGAGGCGGGCGCATGAAGCGCGGTCTCTCCCCCTTCAACCTGGTCAGCCTGACCGTCGGCTTCGCCTTTCTCTACCTGCCGATCCTGCTGCTGGTGGTCTGGTCGTTCAACGCCAGCAAGCTGGTCACCGTCTGGGGCGGTTTCTCGACCAGATGGTACGGCACGCTGTTCCAGAACGAGCAGTTGATGGCGGCCGCCTGGGTCACCCTGCGCGTCGGCCTGATAAGCGCCACCCTGGCGACGATCCTCGGCACACTGGCCGCCGTCGCCCTGACCCGGCACGGCCGCTTCCGGGGCCGCACCCTGTTCTCGGGAATGTCTTACGCCCCGCTGGTCATGCCCGAGGTCATCATGGGCCTCAGCCTGCTGCTGCTGTTCGTCGCCCTGAAGATCGACCGTGGCTTCCTGACGGTCACCATCGCCCACACGACCCTGACCATGGCCTATGTCGCCGTTGTCGTGCAGTCGCGCCTGGCGACCTTTGACAAGGCGCTGGAAGAGGCGGCTCAGGACCTCGGCTGCACGCCGACACGGGCCTTCTGGCAGGTCACCCTGCCGAACATTTTCCCGGCGATCCTGGCCGGTTGGATGCTGGCCTTCACCCTGTCGCTGGACGACCTGGTGATCGCCAGCTTCACCAGCGGCCCCGGCGCCACCACCCTGCCGATGCGGATCTACAGCCAGGTGCGGCTCGGCGTGTCGCCGGAGATCAACGCGGTCTGCACCCTGCTGATCGGCGTCGTCGCCATTGGGGTGATCTGCTGGTCTATCGGCTCGAAGTGGCGGTCGCGGGCGGCTCCCGCGGTCTGAAGGCCTACTTCAGCAGAAGCTGGCCCTGCTTCTGGACCTTGTCGCGCACCTTGCCGGCCAGCATGCCCAGGATACCGGGCAGGACGATGTCGATCCGGATTTCCTGCTCCAGCACGTGCAGCGCGCCGGTCACGGTCTGACCCATGGCGACGGCGGTGAAGTTCAAGGTGTCGCCGGTCCAGGTCTTCTCGACCTTGGCCTGGCCACCGCCGGCCAGTTGCTGCTCGATCTTGCCGAACCCCTCTTCGATCCGCCGGCGCGCCTCGGCCTGGCCCAGCTGGTGAGGGAGGTTGATGGTAAGCGGTTTGGACACGGCGATTTCCTGGATGCGACGGCGTACCCGCAATCTGGGGGCCGTCTGCCTAACCCGCAACCCGCCCCCCGGTTGCGAGCAAGACAAAGGGCGGGCCCCGAACGGGACCCGCCCTTCCAGCCTCCGGCAATCGGACGGCTACTTGGGCATCAGAACCGTGTCGACGACGTGGATAACGCCGTTGGACTGGTTGACGTCGGCGATGGTCACCAGGGACTTGCCGCCCTTGGCGTCGGTCAGTTCAACGCCCGCCGCGGTCTTGGTGGCCGTCAGGGGCTCGCCCTGCACGGTGGTCAGGGTCGCCGTGCCACCGCCCGCTTCAATCGCGGCCAGGATGTCGGCGGCGCTCATCTTGCCCGCAACCACATGGTAGGTGAGGATCTTGGTGAGCGTCGCCTTGTTCTCCGGCTTGACCAGGGTATCAACCGTACCCGCCGGCAGCTTGGCGAAGGCGGCGTTCGTCGGGGCGAACACGGTGAACGGACCCGGGCTCGACAGGGTCTCGACAAGGCCGGCCGCCTTGACCGCCGCGACCAGGGTCGTGTGGTCAGCCGAATTGACGGCGTTCTCGACGATGTTCTTGGTCGGATACATGGAGGCGCCGCCGACCATGACAGCTTGGTCGGTCGCGGCGGCTGTGGCGGCCGCGGGCGCGGCGGCTTCAGTCGTGGCCGTTTCCGCGGTGCTGTCATTGGAGCAGGCCGCCGTCAGGGCGGTGGCGACGACGAGCACGGCGGCCGCGCTGAAGGCGCGGGATTTCAGACTACGCATGGGGGGGAATCCTTGGAAGCGCACGGCGAGACAGCCGTGGACCTTAGGTACGCGGCCGGCCCCGTGTTGGATTACTATGCCACGAAATGAGCATGGCTGCTTTTGCGGGGCTTGCCGCGAGATAGGCGCAAACGCTATCAGGCGGCCCTGGCCGGCTTAGCTCAGCGGTAGAGCAGCGGTTTTGTAAACCGAAGGTCGCGGGTTCAATCCCTGCAGCCGGCACCAGCATTTCAGTGACGGGCTTGCGGTCCGGTCGTCAGGTTCCAGATCACCGCATCGACGTTCGCGACCAGTCGCTTGAAGAACTTGCGCATGGCGACCCTCCAGGGCCCGAAGCGGGCCGGTCAGCGATCAAACGTTAACGGAGACCATTGGTTTCATCTGTCCGGCGGCTGACAAACCGGACACCCCTGCTAAGGACAGGTCATGACCAGCCCTATCCGCGTCTTCATCGACGCCGACGCCTGTCCGGTGAAGGACGAGATCTACAAGGTGGCCGGCCGTTACGGCCTGAAGTCCTTCGTGGTCGCCAACAGCTTCATGATGGTTCCGCAGTCGCCGCTGATCGAGAGGGTCATCGTCGACGCCGGCCCGGACGTGGCGGACGCCTGGATCGCCGAGCGCTGCGGGCCGAAGGACATCGTCGTCACCAATGACATTCCGCTGGCCGACCTCTGCCTCAAGGCCGGCGCCCAGGTGCTCAAGCCGACGGGACGGCCGTTCACCGCCGACAGCATCGGCTCGGCCCTGGCGACCCGCTCGATCATGGAGCACATCCGCTCGACCGGCGAGATCACCGGTGGCCCCGCCCCGTTCGGCCGCGAGGACCGCTCCCGCTTCCTGCAGGCCCTGGACCAGGCGGTGAACATCGCCAAACGCCGTCCCGGTTGATGCCTGCGTTCCACAGGCTAAGGTGCCCTCCAGGGATGGAGGGCCTTTCATGAACATGATGCTCGCGCCGCTGCGAAAGTATGCCGACTTCTACGGACGGGCCACGCGCACCGAATACTGGATGTTCTTCCTGTTCCGCGTGCTGCTGGTCGTGGCCTTCATTATCCCCCTGCTTATTCTTGCGGCCCTCGACAGCAGTGCGCCGGTCGATCCCGATGGCAACGCCAGTGGCTTCGGCGTCGGCATCGGCCTGATCGTTATCCTCGGCGGCCTGGTTTACGTCGGCCTCCTGATCCCGGAACTCGCGGTCACTGTCCGCCGGTTTCACGACCAGGACCTGTCCGGCTGGCTGGTTCTGCTCGGCCTGATCCCGGCGGGCGGCTTCGTGATTTTCATCTTCATGCTGCTGCAGGGCACAAACGGCACCAACCGCCACGGCCCCGATCCCCGCGCCCCCACCGAAGACACGGCCCGGATTTTCACCTGAAAGCAGAGCGGAACAGAACGGTGGTTGCCTGACAGGCGAGCCTCGGGCAGGCTCGCGCCACCGTCCCGTGTGTTGGGACCAACAGAGTTGGAAAAGGGGCTGTTCATGGATCTGATGTTCGCGCCGTTGCGCAAATACGCCGACTTCAACGGTCGGGCTCGCCGGTCGGAGTACTGGCTGTTCTGGCTCTTCACCACAATCGTGTCGATCATCCTCACCTTCGTCGGCGGCCTGGTCATGGGTGGCAACGATCCGAGCAATCCGTTTGCCGGCGGCAACCTGCTGTCCTGGATCTGGACCGTGGCGATCCTCATCCCCTCGATCGCTGTAGGCGTCCGCAGGCTGCATGACACCGATCGCTCCGGCTGGTGGCTGCTGCTGATCCTCCTGCCGATCATCGGCGC
>JANPKF010000173.1:0-6739 GCA_031425895.1 Caulobacteraceae bacterium
GTGCCGGTCGCGGCGCTGTCGTGGCGGCAGTAGCTGAGCGTGCCGCCGTGGACGGTGTGCGTGGCGGTGATCTCGGGCATGGCGGCTCCTGCAAAGAGCGCCTTCCTAGACGATCTCCGGGCGATCCGGGACTGTAAAATCCGTAGACCCAGAATGCGAAAGACAGATGTTTACAAATGTCTGACATTTGTTAACGTCATCCCATGGTCGGTCTCAACAAGCCCCTGAGCGTTCGTTTGGCGGATGACGACGCGGTCTTCCTGGCCGGCCTGCGCATCGACGACGCCATCACCGCCAGCGACAAGGTCCGCGCCCTGATCCGTCAGGCGCGCCAGCGGGCGGATGCCCCGCAAGGCTATGGCGGCGCCTTGGCCGTCAGTCGCGACCTGCTGGCCGAGCCGGCCCAGGCCGTGCGCGAGGCCGAGGACAGCGCCGGCATCCATTCCGGCGTCGTGCGGACCCTGCTCAGCGAGGCCGAAGAGCTGCTGGCCGTCGGCCTCGCCGCCCCGGCCGAGGTTCGCTCGGGCGAGCCCCATGACCTGGCCCGCTACGAAGCCCGGCTGGTCGACCGAGCGGCCAGGATCGCCGAACAGCTCCTGCGCTGGTCGGTCACCCCGACCGCGCCCGCCTATGACCCGGCCGTGGTCGCGCGACGCATCGCGGCCCTGGCCGATCTGATTGCTCTTCATGCCTCACGGAAGGAATCCTCCCATGGCTGACAGTCTTGGCGTCCGCGTCGGGCGAATCATCAGCGCCAGCGCTCATGCGCTGATCGACCAGGTCGAAGGCGCCCTGCCCGACGCGGTCATGCAGCAGACCCTTCGCGAGATCGATGCCGCCATCGACGAGGTCCGGACCGAACTCGGCAAGGCCATCGCCTCGCGCCATCTGGCCAGCAAGCGACTGACCGAACAGAGCAGCCGCCACGAAGACCTGTCCGAACAGGTCGAGATCGCGCTCGGTCAGGGCCTGGACGACCTCGCCAAGGCTGCCATCGAGAGCCAGCTCGACATCGAGGCCCAGGTGCCGGTTCTGGAGAGCACCGTCGCCGAGACCGCCAGCCGCGAGCGCGAGCTTGAAGGCTTTGTCGCCGCCCTGCAGGCCAAGCGCCGCGAGATGGAGGACGGCTTCCAGTCTCTTCTCGCCGCCCGAAAGTACGCCGCCGAACAGGTCGGCGCCGCCCCGGCCGGTGGGAGTAGCCCCGGCGTCGCCCGCCGCGTTGATGACGCCACGACCGCCTTCAATCGGGTCATGGCCCGCGAGGGCGGCTCCGGCGTCGGCCGGGTGGACCGCGGACTGGACAGCCGCTTGGCCGAACTGGACAGACTGTCGCGCCAGAATCGTGTCGAGGAGCGTCTGGCGACTCTGCGTGCTAAGGTGGAAAAAGACTAAGGGGGACCGCGTCGATGTGGGGGTTTTTGACGGCCGGGGGCAATGTGCCCTTCGTCGCCGCCTTGTTGTTGATGATCCTGGTTGGGGCGGTCGAACTGCTCGGACTGGGCGGCGGCCTGTCGAGTGACGGCGACGGCGACCTGCTTGACGGCGAAAGTCCCTCCATTCTTTCCTGGCTCAACATGGGGCGGCTGCCTCTGCTCATGTTGATCGTCGTTTTCCTGTTCAGTTTCGGCATGATCGGGGTGATCGCCCAACGGATTTTGCACGCCATCGCCGGCGTCTACGCGCCCGTGTGGATCTCTGCCCCGCTCGGCCTGTTGGCCGCCCTGCCGCTGACCCGCACCTTCGGCCGGTGGGTCGCCCGCATCATACCGAAGGACGAGACCACAGCCATCTCCCGCGACAGCCTGGTCGGCCGGGTGGCGGCCATCGTCACCGGCGAGGCCCGAACCGGCAGCGCGGCCCAGGCCCGGGTCCGCGATGAGCACGGCCAGGTCCACTACGTCATGGTCGAGCCCGACGACGACGGCGAGGTCTTTGCCCAGGGTGACAGCGTCATCCTCGTGCGTATGGCCGGCGCCAGGTTCTTCGCCATTGCCAACACCAGTCCTTCGCTCCGCGACGCCATCATCTAACCAGGAACAGTCATGACCGGCTTACCCGCTATCTTCGAAATCCTCATCCTGGCGGGCCTCGGCATCGTCGGCCTGCTCATCCTCGGCCTCATCGTGGCGCGGCTCTACAAGCGCGCCTCAAAGGAGACCTCCTTCGTCCGCACCGGCTTCGGCGGCGAGAAGGTGGTGATGAACGGCGGGGCGCTGATCATCCCGATCCTGCACGAGACCATTCCGGTCAATATGAACACCCTGCGCCTGGCCGTGGAGCGCAAGAATGAGCAGGCCCTGATCACCAAGGACCGCATGCGCGTCGATGTGCTGGCCGAGTTCTACGTGCGGGTTCAACCCAGTAGCGACGCCATCGCCTTCGCGGCCCAGACGCTGGGCCAGAGGACCATGCATCCCGAGCAGTTGAAGGACCTGATCGAGGGCAAGTTCGTCGACGCCCTGCGCTCGGTCGCCGCCGAGATGACCATGACCGACCTGCATGAGCAGCGGACCCACTTCGTCCAGAAGGTGCAGCAGGTCTCCAGCGAGGACCTGCTGAAGAACGGCCTGGAGCTGGAAACCGTGTCGCTGACCGGGCTCGACCAGACGGCGATGGAGTACTTCAACCCGTCCAACGCCTTCGACGCGGAGGGTCTGACCCGACTGACCGAGGAGATCGAGCGGCGCAAGAAGATGCGCAACGACATCGAGCAGGACACCCAGGTCCAGATCAAGAACAAGAACCTGGAAGCCCAGCGCCAGACCCTGACCATCACCCGCGACGAGGAATACGCCAAGCTCGAGCAACAGCGGGAAATCGAGATACGCCGGGCCGAACAGTCCGCCGACGTCGCTCGCCAGCAGGCCGAGAAGTCCCGCGAGGCCGAGGGCGCCAAGATCACCGCCGAGCAGGAGATCGAGCAGGCAAAGATCGAGGCCGAACGCAACGTCGGCCAACAGCGCATCGCCATGGAGCAGGAACTCAAGGAGCGCGAGATCTCCAAGGAGCGCGCCGTCGAGACCCAGAACATCGAGAAGGCCAAGGCCATCGAGCTGTCCGAACAAGACCGCGCCATCGCCGTGGCCGAGAAGTCCCGCGACCAGTCGAACGCCCAGGCCCAGGCCGACAAGGCCCTGGCGCTGGCTGTCCAGGCCGAGGAACAGGTCAAGACAGTGCGCGACCGTGAAGCCGCTGACCGCCAGAAGATCATCGAGCTGATCGAGGCCTCGAAGGAGGCCGAGCGTTCCGCCATCGGCATCAAGGTCGCCGCCGAGGCAGAGAAGCTGGCCGCCATCGACCAGGCCGAAGCCCAGCGCGAAACCGCCCGCGGCGCCGCCGACAAGACCAAGATCGAGGCCGAGGCGTCCGCCGAGGCGGTCCGCGCCGCCGCCGAAGCCTCGCGCGTCCGCTACGAGGTCGACGCCGCCGGCGCCAAGGCGATCAACGAGGCCGCCAATCTGCTGAGCGCCGAACAGGTGGCCATGCAGATCCGCATCAAGCTGATCGAGAACCTCGACCGGATCATCGCCGAGTCGGTAAAGCCGCTGGAGAACATCGACAGCATCCGCATCGTCCAGATGGATGGCATGAACGGTGCCGGCGGCGCCTCGAGCGCCGAGGCCGGCTCGTCAGGGGGCAACCTGGCCGACCAGATCGTTTCCGGCGCCCTGCGCTACCGGGCCCAGGCGCCGCTGATGGATCAGCTGATGGCCGAAGTGGGCCTCAGCGGCGGGACGCTCGATGGACTGACCAGCGCCCTGCGCGCGCCCACGGCGGCTACGCCTGAACCGGAAATAGTGTCGTCCCCGGCCAAGTCCCGCCGAAAGAAGATCGAACCGGTCGCACAGATCGACGAGGTCGAGGTCGAAGCCGAGGACGACACCGAGGCCTGAGGCAGTTAGTTCCGAGAAAGTTGAAAGGGGTCGGCGGGTTCGCCGGCCCCTTTCCCTATTGTCGCCGCAACGGGCCGCGGCAGCGTTGTATAAGAAGACGGCGCGGACGCCGACAGGCGCCCGCGCCGTCCTTGTCAGCCTTGCGTCAGAGCATCCAGCCAGCGCTGTCGGCGGTTACGTCACCGTCGAGGCGCATCTGGTAGTCCGCCTTGCCGTCGCCATCGACGTCGAGGCGCAGGGTCGTGGTGTTGCTGGCCGCCGTGTAGGCCAGGGTCATCTGACCGGCCTGCATGCTGAAGCCCGTCACCAGGGTGAAGGCCTGGTCGCCAGCGATGTCCATGTTGGCGTCGATGGCAGAAAGGTCCAGCACGTCACGCTCGGAGCGCGTGAGGTCGGTAATGCGGTCGATTTCCAGCGTTCCGCCCAGCTCGCTCGAGATGACCGACTCCTGCAGCACGATGAAGGTGTCGTTGCCCGTGCCGCCGGTCATGGTGTCGTTGCCCGTACCGCCGATCAGACGGTCCGCGCCGCCGCCGCCGGACAGGGTGTCACCGCCGGCCAGACCTTCGAGCAGGTTCAGCCCGTTGTTGCCGGTGATGCGGTTGACCTCGGCGTTGCCGGTGCCGCGATAGTTGGCCGTGCCCATGATTTCCAGGGCCTCGACGCCGTCGGCCAGGGTCGAACTGACCGTGGCGCGGACAATGTCGTAACCTTCGCCGGCCACTTCGAAGACGTGATCATTGACGTTGTCGACGATGTAGACGTCGTTGCCGGCGCCGCCGTGCATCTCGTCGCCGTTGGCGCCGCCGTCGAGGTAGTCATTGCCGGCGCCGCCGTAGAGGGTGTCGTAGCCCGCGCCGCCATCGAGACGGTCGTTGCCGTCATCGCCAACCAGAATGTCGTTGCCGTTCTCGCCGTTCAGCTTGTCAGCGCCGGCCAGACCATAGAGCTCGTCATTGCCGTCACCGCCCGACAGGGTGTCGTTGGAGGCCGAGCCGACGATGGTGTTGTTGCCGCCATCGCCCGTGACGATGATGGACTGGGCTCCGCCCTCAACGGGAACGAATTGGGGCGTAACGGCGTCCTGGTAGTCCAGAATGCCGGTCGTCTTGGCGATAGTGGCCACGTGGTAATCCTCCCCAGCCGACGGCGCTCACGTCGACCGAACTGTTACTGTTCGCGGAAATCGCGGGCGCACTCTTTGGTGCGGAGCGAGTCGGCAACGACCCACCACCAACATTGTTCCACTCTGGCACAGGGCAATTTTTTGCGTCGCAAGCAGCGCGCGCGAAGTCACTCGCCAAGCGGCCCTCGCACTCAGAATATTTTTGCCCATTTTGGGCGTATTGGCCTCAGGCCGCGCCGCCTCGATGTCTAGTGGTGACTAGAATACCACCACGGACCGGATGCTCTCGCCGGCATGCATCAGGTCAAACGCCTTGTTGATGTCTTCCAGCGGCATGGTGTGGGTGATCATCGGGTCGATCTCGATCTTGCCGTCCATGTACCACTCGACGATCTTGGGCGTGTCGGTTCGACCGCGGGCGCCGCCGAAGGCCGTGCCCTTCCAGACCCGGCCGGTGACCAACTGGAACGGGCGGGTGGCGATCTCTTTCCCCGCCTCGGCGACGCCGATGATGATGCTCTCACCCCAGCCGCGATGGCAGGCCTCAAGCGCCTGGCGCATGACGGTGACGTTGCCGGTGGCGTCGAAGGTGTAGTCGGCGCCACCGTCGGTCAGGGCGACCAGGTGGGCGACGATGTCGCCATCGACGTTCTTGGGATTGACGAAGTGGGTCATGCCGAAGCGGCGGCCCCATTCCTCACGGTCGGGATTGATGTCGACACCGATGATCATGCCGGCCCCGACCATGCGCAGGCCCTGAATGACGTTCAGGCCGATACCGCCGAGACCAAAGACGATGCAGTTGGCCCCGGCCTCGACCTTCGCCGTGTTGACCACGGCGCCGACGCCGGTGGTCACGCCGCAGCCGATGTAGCAGGCCTTGTCGAAGGGGGCGTCCTTTCGGATTTTGGCCAGGGCGATCTCGGGCAGGACGGTGTGGTTGGCGAAGGTCGAGCAGCCCATGTAGTGGGCGATTGACTGGCCCTTGTAGGAGAAGCGGCTGCTGCCGTCCGGCATCAGGCCCTTGCCCTGCGTGCCCCGAATAGCGGTGCAGAGGTTGGTCTTGCGCGACAGGCAGCTTTTGCACTGGCGGCATTCGGGTGTGTAGAGCGGGATGACGTGATCGCCGGGGACGACACTGGTCACGCCGGGGCCGACTTCCAGCACCACGCCGGCGCCTTCATGGCCGAGGATCGAGGGGAAGATGCCCTCGGAGTCCAGGCCGTCCAGCGTGTAGGCGTCGGTGTGGCAGATGCCGGTGGCCTTGATCTCGACCAGCACCTCGCCGGCGCGGGGCCCCTCCAGGTCGACCTCCACGATCTCCAGCGGCTTCTTGGCTTCGAAGGCGACGGCGGCGCGGGTCTTCATGGATGGAATCTCCTCTGATCGGAGCGCACCCTAACGTCTGTCGCCGTCTGGTCCATGGGTTCGCTCATAGAGATCAGCGGAAACCTGCTTCGCTTCATCCCACCAGGCCTGAACGAGATCGGCGGCCGTGCCGGCGCGGGTCAGGGACACGCCCTGCCCGGCCCAAAGGGAAAGCACTTCGGAGTCCCCCAGCCGGCCGCCAACCGCGCGCAGCTTGCGGGTCAGGCGGTTCTGCACCGGATAGGCCGGGACCTCGTCCTGGACGGGTCGCAGGGTCCGCATGAAGTCGTTCTCGATGCCCCGCGCGTTACGGCCGGTGAAGGCGCGGGTCACAGCAGTGGCGTCATCGGGA
>JANPKF010000174.1:0-1599 GCA_031425895.1 Caulobacteraceae bacterium
GCCCGGCAGGGCGGCCTCCAGCTCAGGCGTGATGGCGGGGAAGCCGCTGATGGCGTCGTCGGTGCGGGTCCAGACGTAGCTCAGGTTCAGTCGCAGCTCGCGCTTCTCGAACGGCTTCAGGCTGGCGCCGAAGCGGGCAACCTGACGGCTGTCCGCGACCAGACCCGGATTGCCGCCGGTGACATAGGTCACCAGCACGGTCTGGCCGGTGGCAAAATCGAACACCGGCACGTTGGGGGTGGAGAGAATCGGGTCGTTCAACTGGCCAACGTCGGGCGCGCCGCGTTCCTGGCTGTAGAAGGCGTTCAGCCCGAAAGGCTCCCAGGGCGACCAGTTGAGGCTGGCGTTGGCGTTGAACAGGCCGCCGAAGTCCGACGCCTCATAGTATTCCGCGCCGATGCTGCCCGACAGCTCTCCCAGGCCGCCAAGCGGGCCTTCATCGCGGTTGATCAGGCTGCCGAAGATGTCGGCCTTGCCGTAGTAGCGATCGCGGGACAGCGCCCGGTCAACCCGCACGCCCGAGCGCACGCTTTGGGATTCCAGGGAGCGGGTATCCCACCCCACGGTGATCACCGACTGCACCGGTCCGGCCGGCAGGTCGAACAACCGGCCTGCGAGCATCAGTTCCAGCGACCCGGTGCTGTTGACCGAGTTGGCGGTGTCGTCGGGCAGGAGGGCGAGGCCGGCAAGGTTACCGAAAGGGTTCGCGGTCAGCGCGCCGGCGTTCAGCTGGCTCTGGAAGGCGACGGCGGAGTAACCGCGTCCCGTTCGCGTATCGCTCTGCACCCGGTTGTAGTCGCCGGTCAGGGTCCAGCGCCAGTCGCCGGCGACATAGCCATCGACCACGATCCCGGCCCTGGCGGTCAGGACATCGCTGGTGCGGGTCATGGCGCCCGGCGCATCGACGTAGCGGAAGAGCTGAACGTCGTCCGCGAACGGCGAGTAGGGATTGGTCGACGGCAGGATCAGACCGACGCCCGGCAGGCCGAGGTAGGACAGGCTCGAGCGGTCCTGCACCGAGGCGCTCAGGGTCGCCTGGGTCTTGCCATCGAGATCGTGGGCCACCGAGCCCTCGATCTGGAAGCGCTCGACGTCCGGAGCGAGGGTGCGGAAGGCGGTGAGGTCATCGGTGCGGGCGGTCCCGGCGCCGGCCTGGAAGTCTGCAAGGACAGGCGTAGCGTTGCCCCGCGGCGCGGCCGCCACGATGACGGGACTGCCCGCCAGCGCCGACAGCGCCGGATCGATCTCGCTTGCGTACGGCAGGCCAGCAACGTTGCCGGTGAGATCAAACGGACGGCTGCCGGGATCGCGGACGATGTCGCGTTCGTCCTCGAACAGGGCGGTCTGCCGCTCGTATTCGAGATCCAGGTTCCAGCGGTCGCCCTTGTAGACCTGGAAGAAGGTCCCGCCGATCTTGCCGCGTTCGGCCCCGCCCTGGGTCGGACCGCCGCCCTCCAGCCGGCCCGTCGCCTGACGGAAGACGGGCTTGAGGACGACGTTGATCACCTTCTGGTCGACCGGGTAGCCGTAGGACAGCGCGACCTGCTCGGGCAGGATGTCGGTGCGCTCGATGGCCTCGCTCGGGATGCTGCGGGTTTC
>JANPKF010000175.1:0-5351 GCA_031425895.1 Caulobacteraceae bacterium
CCAGGTCGGGTCCTGGGCGTGCAGGAACCGCACACGCTCCAGCAACGATCCGGCCCCCTCCCCGATCAGCAACGCCGACAGGCCTTCGCGGCGGACATGACCCAACAGGGCGGCGGCGATCATCGCCTTGTCGGGCTTTTCGACCAGACGATCTTCCAGCACCAGGCGATCGAGACGCACCAGCCGGCGGGCGCGCACCTTGCCGTCCGGCTCGAGCTCCAGCCGGTCTTCGTTGGTGAGGCGTGAAGCGAAGGCGGCCCGCAGGGTTTCAGGATCGAGTGGCGCGGCCAGCAGGATGCGGTCACGGGCCGCGCCGCCGCCCAGTTCGCCGATCGCCAGCCAGGGCTCGCGAGCCAGGGCGTCTGTCGGTTCGAGATGAGCCCCCCGACCACTGGCCAACTGGAACTCGCCCCCCTTGCCACGCGCCTTGGCGACCCGTTCGGGGAAGGCCTCGGCCAGCAGCAGGCCGACGTCGAGCGGCGGCTGTTTTGGCGGGCGACCGGCGGCGCGGGCCCAGCGGTCGGCCAGGGTGCGGGCATCGCGGGCTCGCGGACTGCGGTCGCGCTCGAACTGTTCGAGCCGATGACGCAGGTCCGCGTCGCGGCCACCGAGGCCACGCTCGGTGAGTAGGGCGGCGATGCGGGCCGCCAGTTCCCCTTGCCCGCCGGCCGCGCCGCGGATGACCATGTGAGCCAGGCGCGGCGGCAACGGCAGGTCCGACAGCAGTCGGCCGTGGGCGGTGAGGCCGCCGGCCTCGTCCAGCGCCTCCAGCCGCCCGAGCAGATTGCGCGCCTCGCTGAAGGCGCCGGCCGGCGGCGGGTCAAGGAAAGCGAGGTCGGCGGGATCTCGGGCGCCCCAGCGGGCCAGGTCCAGAGCGAACCCGGACAGGTCGGCCTCGAGCATTTCCGGGCGGGCGAAGGGGACCAGGGCGCGGGTCTCCGGCTCCTCCCACAGGCGGTAACAGATACCGGGCTCGGTACGGCCGGCGCGGCCCCGGCGCTGGTCGGCGGCGGCGCGGGAGACGCGCACCGTCTCCAACCGGGTCAGGCCGCTGGCCGGATCGTAGCGCGGCACACGGGCGAATCCGCTGTCGATGACGACGCGAACGCCCTCGATGGTCAGGCTTGTTTCGGCGATGGAGGTGGCCAGCACCACCTTGCGCCGTCCGGTCGGGGCCGGGCTGATGGCGGCGTCCTGCTCGCGCGGGTCCAGCGCCCCGAACAGCGGGCAAAGATCGACATTGGCGGGGACGCCCGCTTCGGCCAGCCAGTCCCGGGTTCGCAGGATTTCGCCCTGGCCGGGCAGGAAGACCAGCAGGCTCCCGGTCTCCTCGGCCAGCGCCTTGCGCACGGCCTTGACCACCTGATGCTCCAGCCGCGCGGCCGGATCGCGGCCGAGATAGCGGGTGTCGACCGGAAACGCCCGCCCCTGACTCTCGATGACCGGCGCACCGTCCAGCAGGCGGGCCACCGCCGCACCGTCGAGGGTCGCCGACATGACCAGCAGCCGCAGGTCCTCGCGCAGCACAGACTGGCTGTCGCGGGCCAGGGCCAGGCCGAGGTCGGCGTCGAGGCTGCGCTCGTGGAACTCGTCGAACAACACGGCCGACACCCCGTCCAGGCCAGGGTCGTCCTGGATCATGCGGGTGAAGACACCCTCGGTAACCACCTCGATGCGGGTCCTGGCCGACACTTTCGAATCCATCCGCACCCGATAGCCGACGGTCTCCCCGACCCGTTCACCAAGGGTTGAGGCCATGCGGGCGGCGGCGGCGCGGGCGGCCAGGCGGCGGGGCTCCAGCAGAATCAGCTTCCCTTGGGCCCAGGGCTGATCCAGCAGGGCCAGCGGCGCGCGGGTGGTCTTGCCGGCACCGGGCGGGGCGACAAGGACAGCGTTAACGCCCTTGGCCAGAACAGCCCTCAACTCGGGCAGGATTTCCTCGATCGGCAGCATTGTGTGGTTCGTTTAGTGCCCGAATGCCGCGCCGTCACCGCAAGCCGTTGCGCGCCGCGACTTTACTGCTAACGTCCGGCGCTTGTGACGCCGGCGGGGAGCCGGCCTTAGGGGAGCGAGACGCATGTCCGCAGAGGGCGCCCGACCGGGCAACCGGCTATTTCTGAAGAAGTCCATCGCCAACATTCAGAAGGAAGCAGCCAAGAGCGAGCTGAAACGCACGCTCGGGCCGCTCAACCTGATGAGTCTCGGTGTCGGCGCCATCATCGGGGCCGGGATTTTCGTGCTGACCGGCCAGGTGGCTTCGGCCAACGCCGGTCCGGCCATCATGTTGTCGTTCGTTGTCGCCGGCATCGCCTGCGCCCTGGCCGGCCTCTGCTACGCCGAACTGGCCTCGACCATGCCGGTCTCCGGCTCGGCCTACACCTATGCCTACGGCACGATGGGCGAGATCTTCGCCTGGATCATGGGCTGGCTGCTGGTGCTGGAATACGGCATCGCCGCCTCGACCGTGGCCGTCGGCTGGTCGGGCTATGTGGTCAGCATGCTGCATGATTTCGGGGTCAATCTCCCCAGTATCCTTGTCGCAGGCAAGGAAGCGCCGATGTGGGCCACCCCGCTGATCCAGGCGTCTCCCAACGAAGCCGGCAACCTGGTTTTCTCGATGACCGGCACGCTCAACCTGGTCGCCGCCATCGGCATCTTCATGGTCTGCGGCCTGCTGGTGCTGGGCGTGTCCGAGTCCGCCAACGTCAACAACGTGATCGTCGTCATCAAGGTGATCGTGCTGTTTACCTTCATTGCGGTGGGGATCACCTACATCGACCCGGCCAACTGGCACCCCTTCATCCCCGAAGCCACGGGCAAGGCGGGTGAGTACGGCGTCAGCGGGATCTTCCGCGGGGCGGCAATCATCTTCTTCGCCTACGTCGGCTTCGAAGCGGTCTCCACCGCCGCGGCCGAGGCCAAGAACCCCAGCAAGGACGTGCCGATCGGCATCCTGGGCGCCCTGGTCATCTGCACCGTCATCTACATGGCCGTCGCCGCCGTCATGACCGGCGTCGTCCCCTACAAGGAACTGGCCAGCCCGGCCCCGATCGCTGTCGCCATCGACCGCATGGGTCTGGAATGGGCTGACGTTCCCCTGGCCACGGCCGAGGGCGGCAAGCTCAACCTCATCGCCTTCCTGATCAAGATCGGGGCCATCACCGGCCTCAGCTCGGTCATGCTGGTGCTGTGCTACGGCCAGACCCGCATCTTCTACACCATGGCCCGCGACGGCCTGCTGCCGAAGGTGTTCGCCGCCATCCACCCGAAGTACCGCACGCCCTGGCTGGGCACGATCCTGCTGGGCATCCTGATCGCCGTGGCGGCCTCGTTCCTGCCGATCAGCCTGCTGGGCGACCTCGTCTCCCTGGGCACGGCGGTGGCCTTCTCGATCGTCTGTCTGTCGGTCATCTACCTGCGGGTGAAGCACCCGGACCTGCCCCGGCCGTTCAAGGTCCCGGGCGGCATCGTCACGGCTGTGCTGGGCATCTTCGCCTGCCTGTTCCTGGCCTGGCAGAACTTCAAGCCGATGATCGACCATGCGCTGGCCGACAACCCGGTGCCGCTGACCATCCTGGCGGTCTACGCCCTGGTCGGCGCCGTGATCTACGCGGTCTACGGCTACTGGCACTCCTACCTTGCCAAGGGCATCGACATCACCGAGGACACCTCGATGTCGAGCCCCGCCGAGGCGATGGCCCATGGCGTGGACGACGTGAAGGACTGATCTGTCCATCACAAACACCGGAAAGGCCCGGGAGCAATCCCGGGCCTTTTTCGTGATCGGGCTTTCAATCCGCTGCCTGAACGCCGATCATATGAGCCCAGACAACGTCAGGAGCGCCCCTTGAGCGTCCCCCCCATCCAGGTCGCCATCGCGCCGGTCACGCCGCTGCAGCAGAACTGCACCATCGTCTGGTGCACCAGGACGATGAGGGCCGCCATCATCGATCCGGGCGGCGAGGTCGACCGGTTGCTGGCCGGGCTCGAGACGTACGGCGTCACCCTGGAAAAGATCCTCATCACCCACGGTCACATGGACCACGCCGGCGCCGCCGCCGAGATGGCGGAACGTACCGGCGTTCCCATCGAGGGCCCGCATCCCGACGACCAGTTCTGGATCGACCGCATAGAGGCGAGCGGCAAGCAGTACGGCATTCCCGGCGCCAAAGGCTTCACCCCCGACCGCTGGCTGCACGACGGCGACGTGGTGACGCTGGGCGAGACCCAGTTCGAGGTCATCCATTGCCCGGGCCATACGCCCGGCCATGTGGTCTTCTTCCACCGCGAGGCGCGCTTCGCCCAGGTCGGCGACGTGCTGTTCAAGGGCTCGATCGGCCGCACGGACTTTCCGCGCGGCAACTACAACGACCTGATCGAGGCCATTTCGACCAAGCTCTGGCCGCTGGGCGACGACGTCAGCTTCGTCCCCGGCCACGGCCCGATGAGCACCTTCGGCTACGAACGGAAGGTCAACCCCTACGTCTCCGACCTGGCTCTGGGATCGAACCGGACCGAGCCCGCCTCGGACCTCGCCGAGCGGTTCAGCTAGAAGCCGCGCGCCTTTTTCAGGGCGTCCTGTTCGGCCTTGTCCAGCTTGCCGTCCTTGTTGGCGTCGAACTGGTCGAAGCGGTAGTTCGAGGCCTTGATGAACTCCTCCTTCGACACCTTGCCGTCCTTGTTGAAGTCGGCCAGCGCCAGGGTGTTCTTGCCCCCGGTGTACCTGGCCAGCCTGGCCTGCTCGTCGGCGTCGAGTAATCCGCTCTTGTTCTGATCAATACGCGCGAAACCCTTGTCGCCGGCGGCCAGGTTCTCGGCCTTGCTGAGCAGGCCGTCCTTGTTGACGTCAGGGTGCTGAGCGGCGGCGGCCGTCGCGCTGGAAGCCAGCAAAACGGTGGCGACGGCGAGGTGGCGGATCATGTAGTCACTCCGATACGTTTCGGCCCTGTACCAACGGCCGCTCGATTGCACCCGTATGTCTGCGTTGCAATCCTGTCGAGACAAGGGCCTGCGCAAGATGGCGGAATGGAACAGACGATGACACTCGACGCCGCCTCCGACCAGGAAGCGCCCGCCCGCATCCTGATGGTCGATGACGACCCGGGCATCCGCGATGTCGTCTCCGAATTCCTCGGCCAGCACGGCTATCAGGTCGAGACGGCCGGGGACGGCCGGGCCATGGAGCAGGCGCTCGCCAGGGGGCCCGTCGACCTCATTGTGCTGGACGTGATGATGCCGGGCGAAGACGGCCTTTCCATCTGCCGCCGCCTGACCGCCCAGCCCGGCGGGCCGGCCATCATCATGCTGTCGGCCATGGGCGAGGACACCGACCGTATCGTCGGCCTCGAGCT
>JANPKF010000176.1:0-2184 GCA_031425895.1 Caulobacteraceae bacterium
AGCCCTCGTCGACCGCCGTCTCCGGCGCCGTGCCGCCCAGCAACAGGCCGGCCACGGACTTCCGCATGCCGTTCGACCAGCCGAAGGTGTTGCGCAGCATCTTCAGCGCCTCGAGGAAGGCGTCGTCCTGGCTGGGGGGCGGGGCGAGCGCCGCCTCGTCGGTCTCGTCATGGGTGATGTTGGCGGCCAGGCCCGTGAACGGGATGGCATAGAACTCGTAGTTGCGGTGCGTCTTCCAGCGCGCTTCCGCCTTGCCGACCGTCTCCTCGAACGGCTCGATCCACACCCGCCGCCGCAGCCGCCGGTTGGCCGTGGTGCGCAGCTTGACCTCTGTAATGATCCCCAGCGCCCCCAGCGACACCCGGGCGGCATCGAACACCTCCGGCCGCCGTTTGGCGTCGCATTCGACCGTCTCGCCGTCGGCGGTGACCAGGGTCATGGCCGTGACGTCGCCGTGCAGCGCCGGCAGGCTGATCCCCGTGCCGTGGGTCGCCGTCGAGATGGCCCCGGCCACCGACTGCTTGTTGATGTCCGGCAGGTTGGCCATCGCCCGGCCCCTGGCGGCCAGCGCCGGTCCCAGCGCGCCCAGCCGGGTCCCCGCCTTGACCACGGCGGTGTCGCCCTCCCAACCAACGACGCCCGCCAGCGCATCCAGCGACACCAGCGTGCCGTTGGTCGCCGCCAAGGCGGTGAAGCTGTGCCCTGCCCCGACCGCCCGGATCGGACCCACGGCGGACTTCAGCCCGGCGGCCAGTTCGGCCTCATCCTTCGGCGCCAGCCTCTGGGCCGGATAGGCGTTCTGGATGCCCGACCAGTTGCGCCACAGCATCCGCCCCTGCGGGTTCACCGCATCGGGCGAAGCCGGCTCGGGTTTGTCCCGGTTGGCGATCACCGCCGCCCCGCCGCCCGCCAGCACCACGCCGCCGACCCCGGCCGCGCCCATCACGATCGCCTTGCGCCGCGTGACCATCATTGGGCTCCCGACATGAACTGGATCAGCGCCTCATAGTCCGCCACCGTGCAGCCGGCGCACTGTCCGCCCGCCGGCATGGCCTTGAATCCCTGCACCGTATGGGCGACCAGCGTCGGCATCCCCTGCTTCATCCGGGGCGCCCAGGCTGCCGCATCGCCGGACAACGACGCGCCGCTGGCCTTGATGGTGTGGCAGGTCTTGCAGGAGGTGTCGTACAGCGCCGCCAGCCGCCCATCCGCCGGAACCAGCGCCGCCGACTGCTCGGGCGTGATCGGCTTGGCCGCTGGTGCGCAGGCACAGAGCGCCAGGCCGGCGGCCGCAATAGCAAGAAGTCTGATCATGCCATCCCCAATAGGCGCGTGAGTCCGCCCTTGGACGAAGGTGACACCAGCGTCACCTATTTTGGCAAGCCTTCTGGAGGCAGAGCCGTCGAGCATTGCTCCCGTCATCCCGGAAGACCGCGAAGCGGGCTATCGGGGACCCAGGGGGGGGGCGGGGTCTGGCTGTTGGACACGGCTTTGCGGCCGGTGCGCTGAACCCCCTGGCTCCCGGACAAGCGCCGCGCGCTTTGCGGGATGACGGCGGTTTGGAAATGCGATTTCCCGGCCGCCAGTGGCCGGACGCGCCCCTAACCGACCCCAAAACTCCCATAAGATCAATGGCTTGGTGAATATGTCTAGACATATTCATCGCATTTTGGGCGCTTCGCGGACTCAAGCAGCGGGTCTGCGCGGGGCGTGTAGGCCGCACCGACCTCGGATCGACCTACAAATACGGGCCATCGACCTACACTCCGACCTACACCCCAGGCTACATTCACGCAGCCTCGCCCCACACCAAAACCCACAGGGGCAAGGCTTTTCGCCCCTTCCTCCGCCGCCCCGGACGACGTCGTCTTTTTTGTAGGTCGCGCCCGCCGAGGTATAATGGTCCGCCGCTTCGATAGCGGACGCGAGCGAGGGCCTCGAATGCCCCTAGGCGATCCCGTGCAGCCGCTTGGCCGCCGTCAGGGTGTTCTGCAGCAGACAGGCGATGGTCATCGGCCCCACACCGCCAGGCACCGGGGTGATCCAGCCGGCCACCTTCACCGCTTCATCGAAGGCCACGTCGCCGACCAGCCGGGTCTTGCCCTGCGCCGCCTTCTCCGGATCGCGCGACGGCAGGCGGTTGATGCCGACGTCGATCACCGCCGCCCCCGGCTTGATCCAGTC
>JANPKF010000177.1:0-3710 GCA_031425895.1 Caulobacteraceae bacterium
GACCGGCAGCTTCACGACCGGCGCCTGGTACTACCGCGCCCTGATCGAGGAGGGCGGCATCGTCCTGCCCGAGGGGACCCGCTGCGAAACCCCGACCGCCTTCGCCAACTTCCCCGGCGAGGCCCTCTACTCCGCCCCGCCGAAGAGCTGGGCCGACCGCGCCTACAACATCACCCGCTGGCAGGACATGCCCCGGGGCGGCCACTTCGCGGCGATGGAAGAGCCCGAGCTGTTCGTCGACGAAGTCCAGGCCTGGGGGCGCGAGGTCTAGCAAGGCGGGCCCCTTCGCCCGATGAATATGTCTAGACATATCCATTTTGCCCCAAAATGGGCGACTTGCGTATGCGGCAGGACCGTAGCCTGAGGCAGGCTCAAACCGGGCTACATCCGGCCACAACCGACCTACAGCTCGACCTACGACCCGGGCTACTTTTTCGCGCAGCAGGCCCACGCCAAAGCCTACAGGGCTTGGGGTTTCGCCGCCCAGGGACGTGCGCGCCTTTTTTGTAGCCCCGCACGCCGGTGCTACAATGGACCCGCCGCTTCGATAAGCCGCTCTCCGTTCCTCCCCCATCGGGGGAGGGGGTCCGCGCGCGAATACGCGCGGGGTGGAGGGGGTCCGCACCAGCGGTCCAGCCTATCCGGTGCAGCTGCGCAGCCTGTGCGGCCCCCTCCGACCGCCGCTACGCTGCGCCCACCTCCCCCGATAGGGGGAGGAACAACTGCGAAAATGCATCACCCGCCCATTTGACAGTTTTATTTTTCTATTGTTACCTGCGCCCATGACCGCCCCCATGGCCCTGCTGGACGACGCCGACCGCGTGAGGACCGCCCTCTCGCCGATCCGTCGCCGGCTGCTGAGCGAACTGCAGTCGCCGGGTTCGGCCGCCAGTCTGGCGGTGGCGCTGGACATGCCGCGTCAGAAGGTCGGCTATCACCTCAAGGCCCTGGAAGAGGCGGGCCTCGTCAATCTCGTCGAGGAGCGCCAACGCCGCGGCTTCACCGAGCGATTGTTCACCGCCAGCGCCGACGCCTACGTCATCGACCCGGACCTGCTGGCCGGCCCCGCGCCCGAGGCCCTCACCCAGGACCGCTACGCCGCCGACCACCTGATCCGCGCCGCCGCAGAGACCGTCCGCGAGGTCGGCCGCATGCGCCAGACGGCCGACGCCGAAGGCCGCCGCCTGCTGACCTTCACCCTCGACGCCGAGATCGCCTTCGCCGCCCCCGGCGACATCGAACGCTTCGCCGCCCGACTGACCGAGGCGGTCGCCGCCCTGGCCGCCGAGTTCAACAGCCCCGGCGGTCGACCCTACCGGCTGATCGCCGCCACTCACCCCGCCAAGGGATCCAGGACGAGGACCGCACCATGACCATGACCAACGACGCCGGGGACCGCGTCCTCATCGACCTGACCATCGCCGCCCCGATCGAGACCGTCTGGGCTGCCCTGCGCGACCCGGCCCAGGTCGCCCGCTGGTTCGGCTGGGAGTCCGACAGCCTGCAAGCAGAGGTCGATTTCATCTTCGTCGAGCACGCCACGGCCGACGAGGCGACCGGCGTCATCGCCTTCAACGGCACCAGCGACCGCTTCGAACTGACCGCCGACGGCGCCGGCAGCCGACTGCGCGTGGTGCGTGCCGCGCCCGCCGACGGCGCGGCCTGGACCGACGTCTACGAAGACATGACCGAAGGCTGGATCATGTTCGTCCAGCAGCTCAAGTTCGGCCTCGAAAAGGAAGGCCTCGCCCCCCGCCGCACCCTGTGGCTGTCGCTGCCCAAGGGCGAACGCGAGGGGATGCGCCCGCTGGCCGCCCTCGGCCTGGCGGACCTCACCGGCGGCCACGTGGGCGACGCGGTCAGCCGCAACCTGCCGACCGGCGACGCCGTCAGCGGCAACCTCTGGCACCTCTCCAAGTATCAGGTCGCCGTCACCGTCGACGCCTGGGCCGGCCTGCTCAACGTCCACGACGCCGGCGGCTGGACCGGCGGCGGCGGCCACGGCCCGGGCATGGTGATGATCACCGCCTACGGCCTCGACGACGCGGCCTTCGCTGAGTTGGAAGGACGTTGGAAGGCCTGGTGGGCGGAATGCTATTCCGCCTGAGCGGTGGGGCGGTTAGAGAGCGGGCATGACCGACGCCCGCTACGACTTCGCCTCCGACAACGTCGCCGGGGCCATGCCCGAGGTGATGGAGGCGATCATCGCCGCCAATGCCGGGACCGCTTCCGGCTATGGCACGGACCATGTCTCGGCCAAGGCCGCGGACCTGATCCGTGCCGCGCTGGACGCCGACGCCGACATCCGCTTCACGGCCTCCGGCACGGCGGCCAATGCAGTGGCGCTGGCGGCGCTGGCTCAGCCGCATGAGGCGGTGCTGGCCCATGAGCACGCCCACGTCTGCACCGACGAGACCGGCGCCCCCGGGTTCTTCGGCCACGGCGTCGGCCTGATCGGTCTCCCCGGCCCATCCGGCAAGATCCAGCTTCCTGCGCTCACCGAAGCGCTCGGCCAACCCGACGTCAGCTATCGTCAGCCCGCCGCCGCCCTGTCCCTGACCCAGGCGACCGAATACGGCACGGTCTATGCCCAGGCCGACCTCGAGGCCCTGATCACGCCCGTGAAGGCCATGGGCTACGGCGTCCACCTCGACGGCGCCCGGCTCGCCAACGCCGTCGCCGCCGGCTTCGATCTGAAGTCCATTGCAAAGATGGGCGTCGATATCCTGATCATGGGCGGCACCAAGTCCGGCTCCACCCCGACCGAGGCCGTGGTCCTGCTCAACAAGGCCCTGGCCCGCCGGTTCGACGCCCGCCTGAAACATGCCGGCCAGCTGGTGTCCAAGGGTCGCTACCTGGCCGCCCCCTGGATCGGTCTGCTGGAGACGAACGCCTGGTCGGTCCGCGCCGCCCACGCCAACGCCATGGCCCAGCGGCTGGCCGCGCAGATGCCATTCCCCCTCCGCCACCCGGTGGAGGCCAACGGCCTGTTCGTTGAGATGGACGAGGCGGCGCTCGACCGGCTCAAGGGCCAGGGCTGGTTCGTCTACCGTTTCCTCGACGGCACGGTGCGCTTCATGTGCAGCTGGGCGACGACGCCGGAGATGGTCGATGAGCTGGGCGCGGCGCTCAAGGCCATAGGCTGAAACCGATTGTGAGCCGGGCCGCCCTATCGAAACCCGCCGCGAAGGCGCATATGCCCGCCATGTCCAGCACCAGTGACGTCCGCCGGCCCTTGGGCCTTGGTATCAAGCGCGGCCTCAAGCACCGCTGCCCCAACTGCGGCGAGGGCGAACTGTTCGGCCGCTACCTGAAGGTCAATGCCGAGTGCCCGGCCTGCGGCCACGACCTGTCGCAGTACCGCGCCGATGACGGTCCGGCCTATCTGACCATCCTGCTCGTCGGCCACCTGATCGTCGCCCCGGCCTTCTTCTTCCCGATCATGTGGGAAACCTCGCCCTGGATCATCGTCCCGGTCGCCCTGGCGGCCCTGACCACGGCGGTGCTGACCCTGCTGCCGCGCATCAAGGGCGGCTTCATCGGCCTCCTGTGGGCCAACCGGGTGACCAAGGACCAGGTGGCCTAAGACCGCCACGTCAGGAGGTCATCGGCGCCGCGGCGCCAGGTCTCACGGAATCGCTCTTCATGGCCCGGCTTCACCTTCCAGGGATAGACGGCGACATATATCCCTGGCCTCTCGACTTGGCGGA
>JANPKF010000178.1:0-2099 GCA_031425895.1 Caulobacteraceae bacterium
GACAAACAGCGGGGCCAGGGCCATGCTCAGCGGGACACCCTTACCCCAGCCAAAGGCCACACGCAGGACAAGTAACAGACAAAGAGACGCCACCACGGGAATTGGCCCGACGGCCTTGACCGCGAACAGCGCGATGAAGGGGTAGAGCAGGGTGATCACCGCCAGCGCGACGGTGGCCAGGTCCGGACGCCGCCGCCCCGGCGCCGAGGCGGGCGGAGCCGCCTTCTCGTCAGCCATTGGCCGAGAGTTGTTCCGTCACGTCGAGCACGTCGTTGATCGTGCGCACTGACTTGAACTGCTCGGGCGTCACCTTCTTGCCGGTGATCTCCTGCAGCTTCACCATCAGGTCGACGGCGTCGATGCTGTCGAGGCCGAGGTTCTCGACCAGGTCGGCGTTGGGGCTCAACTCGTGCTCGGGGACCTCGAAGGTCTCGACGAGGAAGTCGGCGATCTCTTTGTAAACGGCCTGTCTGTCCATCTTTCCCTCCGTCACGCGGCGGCTTGCTGCGCGGCGACAAACTCGGCGAGCGAACGGACCGACTGGAAGTGGGCCCGGGTGCTCTTGTCCTCGGCGTTGATCTTGATGCCGTACTTCTTCTGGACGCCGACGCCAATCTCCAGCGCGTCGATCGAGTCCAGCGCCAGGCCAGAGTCGCCGAACAGGTTTTCCTCCGCGTCGATATCGCCAGGTCCGACATCCTCCAGATTGAGGACATCGATGATCATCAGCTTGATGTCGTGTTCCAGGTCGCTCATGCGCGCAGTTTCTCTTCCATCATCTCATCCACGCGCGTCACGAGGTGGCGCGCGGCGACCGGGAGCGGGTCTTGCCCCGCGAACTCGAAAACTTCAATGCGGTCATGCACCGTCAGCGTCCAGTGCGGCTTGGTGGCCGGGACGCGGTACCAGGGCACGCCTTTCTGCAGGTTCGGCGGCACACAGGTGATGCTGACCAGGCGCACGGGCGCGCCGGCCTTGAGGGCGGCGTAGGCGAACCCCCGTTGCATGACCCGCGGCTGGCCCGGAACGGTGCGCGAGCCTTCCGGGAAGATGACCACATTGTTCCCCTCACGGAGGGCCTGGGCGCAGTCTTCAAGCAGGCGTTCGGGGTCGCCCAGGTTGGGGATGTAGCCGGCGGCGCGGACCACCCCGGCCATGAAGGGGTTGTTCCAGACGCCCGCCTTCACCACGCATTTGGTGCGCTGCATGAAGGCCATCATGAAGACGATGTCGAGCAGGGAGGGATGGTTGGCGACAACCATGACCCCGTGGTCGCGCTTGAGCCTGTCCTCGCCGATGCACTGGTAGGAGAGCGTGCCCATCAGCGCCATGATGCGGATGTAGAGCCGCCAGGTGCGCTGAACCATGATCTGGGCGATGCGCTGACGCAGGTCCCTGGCGTGGAAGCCGATGTTGATCAGCGGGAAGATAGCCAGGGTCATGGCCAGGCCACCGAGGCCGAATAGCAGGAAGGAGATGCCAGTGGTCACCACCCGGCCGCCCTGCTCGATCTTTCGCAGAATGCCCATCATCAGGCGGCAACCCGCATATCGGTGCTGACCGCGACCGCCGTCGCCCCGGCCTCGAGGGCGTCCAGCAGGGTCAGCGCTCCCGTGCGGCCGGGCCCGACCTCGGCGGCGGCGCCCCCCGCGCCAAGGCCAAGGCGCAGAGCCAGGGCGATGAAGGGCGCCTCGGGCTCGTGGTCAAACTCGGCGTAGGCCCCCGGCATAGGCTGCTCGGCGAACAGCACCACGACCTCGGAGGCCTCTCCGACCGACAGCCGCAGCCAGGCCTCCAGAAGGCCGGCGGCAAGGCTGGCCTCGCCGGCGGCGATAGCGGTGTGGCTGGACTTCTCCCCGATCACCTGGGCGGTCAGGCCCGGGGCGGCATTATGGACACAGGCCGAGAAGGCCGAGGGCGACAGCAGGTCGGAGCCGACGATGGCCTGGGATAGCACCAACGCCGTCGTCACATCGCCATAGCGGGAGGCAAACACCAGTTCGCATCCGGGGGTGGCCACCCCCACCCCGCAGCGGACCGCCGCCAGCGCGAATTTGGGCATCCGACGGCGCAGACCCACAGGCACGGCGTCTGGCCCC
>JANPKF010000179.1:0-5787 GCA_031425895.1 Caulobacteraceae bacterium
CCGAACTGGACCCCGCCCGAAGAGCAGGATTGACCTGCCGCTTCGAACCGGTCCGACCACCGTTCCCCTCCAAAGTAAAAGGCCCCGGCGTCTCCGCCGGGGCCCCACACATCCGCCGCCGTTCATCGGGCGAACCCCCTACGGGTTGATGACCACCTTCACGCAGCCGTCGCTCTTCTCCTGGAACATCTTGTAGGCATCCGGCCCGTCCTCCAGCTTGATCTTGTGGGTGATCAGGAAGCCGGGGTCGATCTCGCCGTCCTCGATCTTCTTCATCAGCGGCTCCAGATAGCGCTGCACATGGGTCTGGCCGGTCTTCAGGGTCAAACCCTTGCCGATGAAGGCGCCCATCATCACCGGCACGCCGCCGACGAAGACACCCGGCGCGCTGATGGTCCCGCCCGGGCGGCAGGCGACGATGGCCTCGTTCAGGGCGTAGGGGCGCTCCATCTTGCCGGCGACGGTCTCCTGCACCTTCTCGATCAGACTGCCCGCGCCGTGGCTTTCCAGGCCGACGGCCTCGATTACCGCATCGGGGCCGCGGCCGTGGGTCATGTCCTTGATCCGCGCCTGCAGCTCGCCCGCGGCCTCGGAGAAGTCGATCGTCTCGGCCCCGGCGTCGCGCGCCATCTGTAGCCGCTCGGCCACCTGGTCGATGGCGATGACCCGGCCGGCGCCCATCATGAAGGCGCTGCGGATGGCGAACTGGCCGACCGGGCCGCAGCCGAACACCAGGATGGTCTGGCTCGGCTGGATGTCGCAGTTCTCGGCCGCCATCCAGCCCGTAGGAAAGATGTCCGACAGGAAAAGCACCTGATCGTCCGTCAGCCCCTCGGGCACCACGATCGGCCCGACGTCGGCATAGGGTACACGCAGATACTCAGCCTGGCCGCCGGGGAAGCCGCCATAGGTGTGGGTGTAACCAAACAGTCCGGCGGTCGGATAGCCGATCTGTTTGGCCTGCGCGGCTCCGGCGGGATTGGACCGTTCGCACAGGCTGAACAGGCTGCGCTTGCAGAACTCGCACTCGCCGCAGCTGATGGTGAAGGGCACCACCACGCGGTCGCCGACCTTCAGTTTGTGGTTGTCCTTGCCGACCGCGACGACCTCGCCCATCGTCTCATGGCCCATGACGTCGCCGGACTTCATGCCCGGCACAAAGCCGCCATACAGGTGCAGGTCCGAGCCGCAGATGGCGCAGGAGGTGACGCGGATGATGGCGTCGCGACCGTCCTGGATTTCGGGATCCGGCACCGTCTCGCACCGCATGTCGCCCTTACCGTGCCAGCACAGCGCTTTCATGATCGTCTCCCTTGGTTGGGAGGCAAAAGCCGGATCAGGTCGATGCGTTCCGTACGCTGGCCGACAGTTTCACGGCCAAGCTTTTGACGATTGTGTGAGGTCGCAAGCCTCGCCCCGGCTTTCGCACCGGGGCCCGTGCCCTATGTTGCCTTCATGTGCGCCTCCTACGAAGCCCGGTTCTCCGTCACCCAGCTGGTCGAGGCCTTCGACCGTCACGGGGCGCCGCTGGTGTTCTCGCGCGGCCTGCCCAACATTGAGCCCGTCGACGAGGTCCGCCCCACCGACATCGCCCGGGCCATCCGCGCCACGGACGCCGGCGCCGCCGAACTGGTGCCGATGCGGTTCGGCTTTCGCGGCGCGCCCCGGCCGGGCAGCAAGGCCAAGCCCCCGCCGGTGATCAATTTTCGCTCCGAGGGCCGCAGCTTCGGCAATGGCGAGACCAGCGGCCGGGCCCTGGTCCCCGCCTCGGGCTTCTATGAATTCACCGGCGACACCTATCCCAAGACCCGCTGGCGGCTGCGCGGCGTCGACGGCGGCTTTCTGGCCCTGGCCGCCCTGTGGCGGGCGGGCCGCGACGGCGAGCCCGACGCCTTTTCCCTGCTGACCGCCGAGCCGGGCCCCGACGTCGCCCCCTATCACACGCGCGGCGTCATCCCCCTGCCGCCCGAGCTCTGGGCCGACTGGCTGTTCGACCGCCGCCCGTCAGACGCGCTGCTGTCCACGCCGCCCGCCGGAACCCTCCTGGCTGAGGCGGCACCGCGCCGCTGAGGCTGCCTTCCCGCCCCCGATCATCCCGCCCCTGTGAACCCCCGACAGTACCTTCTCGCCCCCTGCGCGGCGGGCGCAGGATTTATTTTCCATCCCCGCTCCGGCACCTGGCTAGACCCCGGGTCACGGCCCGGATGGTCGCGCCGTCGCCTGCCCGGTCCTTGACAATCCGACCCGATCCGGCCTGACCGTCAACGGTCCGGTGTGCGCCTCACAGAACCGCAGGGTCGAGAAGGCAGCTTTTCGCGCTTTTTTCCGGGGTCAGCCTGCGCGAACCGCCGGGCCCCGTCGGCTCGAGAAGGCGGAGCCTTCTGACCGCGGCCCAACAAGGATGTTCACCCGCGTTTCGCGAATGAACACCCGCCGCCGTTCACGAAAGCCAGCCGCCCGAACCCGCAATCGACGTGGCGGCGGTCCCCGCGGCGCATCACGGTCAGTCCATCGAAACGGCCCGCCCAATCCGATCCCCGGAACTCGGGCCTCACCTGAAGGGACTTCGCCATGATCCGCCTCGCTTCCGCCGCCACCGTCGCCGCCGCTCTGCTGCTCACCGCGGCCCCCGTCCTGGCCCAGTCGGCCAACGATTCGAAAGTCGTCCTGACCTTCGACACCGGTGCCCGGACCGGCATGGTCATGATCGCCCTGTTTGACTCCGCGGCCGGCTTTGACGGCCGCAACGGCCAGCCGGTTGCCAGCACCGCGGTCAGCGCCTCGGGCCGCGTCGTGGCCACCTTCGAGAACCTGCCCGCCGGCGACTATGCGGTGAAGGCCTTCCACGACGTCAACGGCGACGGCGAGATGAACACCAACCCGTTCGGCATGCCGATCGAGCCCTATGCCTTCTCCAACAACGCCGTCGGCAACATGGGCCCCGCCCGCTGGACCGCCGCCCGCTTCGCCGTCGCGGGCGAGACCGCCCAGACCATCAGCATCCGCTAGTCGGCCCAACGCGCGCCGCGCGTCCCGGCCTTCGCCGGGATGACGGGCCCGCTGCTTGAGGCCGCCGCGCCCAGCCCATCAGGAGAGACTTCCCATGCACACGTCCCGCCGAAACTTCCTGATGGGCGCAGCCGCCCTGTCAGCCGCCGTCGTCACCCCGGAAACGGTCCGCGCCATGGCCGCCATGCAGGTGACCGCCGACTGGGCCCTGGCCACCGCCGACCTCGAGGCCGACGTCGCGCCCCGGGCCATGCGGCTGGTTCATGGCCGCGCCCCGGCCGGCCTGAGCGGCACCCTGTTCCGCAACGGCCCCGGCAAATTCCGTCGTCCCGGCGGTTCGGCCACCCACTGGTTCGACGGAGACGGCCTGATGCGGGCCTTCCGCGTCAATGACGGCCAGGTGACGCTGGAGGCACGTTTCGCCGACACGCCCAAACGCCGCTGGGAGAGCGAGATCGACGCCGTGGTCACCCCCGGTTTCGGTACCCCCGGCGACGCCCGCGCCCGCATTGGTTCCAATAATGACGTCAACTCGGCCAACACCGCCGTCATGGTCGCCGGCGACGAGGTCTGGGCCCTGTGGGAAGGCGGCTCGCCGACCGCCCTGGCGGCGTCGGACCTGTCGACCAAACGGTTCGTCACCTTGCGCGACGACCTCAAGGGCATGCCCTTTCAGGCCCACCCGCGCTACGACCCCGACGGCACGATCTGGAACATGGGCCTGAACGGCGACAAGGCCATCGTCTGGCATCTGAATGCCGACCGCAGCCTGAATGCGGCCCAGGTGATCGACCTGCCGCGTGCCAGCTATATGCACGACTTCACCGCCACGGCCCGCCATCTGATCGTGGTGCTGCAGCCCTGGGTGTTCGACCATTTTGGCATGCCGTTCTCGAGCCAGTTCGCCTGGAAGCCGGACATGGGGACCCAGGTCCTGGTCATCGATAAGACCGACCTGTCGCGCCGCCGCATCTATGAGCTGCCGACCTTCAGCTATTTCCACCTCGGCGACGCCTGGGAGGACGCGTCGGGCACGATCCGCTTCGACGTCGCCGCCGGCAAGGACGTGGCCTTCGCCATCGACGGGGCTCGCGTCATGGTCGAGCAGCGCGGCACAGTGGCCGGCGAACATGCGGTGCTGAAACTCATCACCCTGCACACCGACGGCCGCGCCGAACTGGCCTCCTCGGGTGTCACGGCCGAGTTCCCCAAGAATGACCCGCGCCGGGCCGGCCTGCCGCGCCGCCTGACCGCCCACGTCGCCGGTGAACGCCCCGACCGACCCCTGCCCTCCGGCCTCGCCACCTGGGACTGGGAAACCGGCCGGTCCGACCGCTTCCTGTTCGGAGACAGCCAGATCATGGAGGAGGCGGTGTTCGTGCCGAAGGCAGGCGCGACCGCCGAGGTCGACGCCTGGCTGGTCGCGCCCTCGATCAATCTTGCCGAGGGCGTCACCGAACTGCATGCCTTCGACGCCGCCCGGGTCTCTGACGGCCCGGTGGCCAGCTGGCGCGCGGATGTCGCCCTGCCGGCGGGCTTCCACGGGGTGTGGGCGGGCTAGAGGCGCTGCCTAATACCAGCCGGCGTCGCGCAAGGCCTTGGCGTAGCGCCGGCTGACCGGGGCCTCGATGCCGCCCTCCAGCGTCAGGGTCGCCCGGCCGTCGCCGCGGCTGACGTCCCGCACGGCGTCCCGGGCCACCCACCAGCTGCGGTGCGTCTGGGCCCCCTCCAGCCCCTCGAGCTCGGTCAGCGCGTCCGACAGCCGCATCAGGATCAGGTCAGATCCCCGGTCGGTATGGACGCGCAGATAATGGTCTTCCGACTGGACCGCCCGGATGACCGCGCCCTTCAGCTTGAACGGCAGCCGGTGAATGAACCGCGCCGGCTTCGCTCCGGGCAGGGCCGCGTGAGTCTGAACCGGCGTCCGCGCCAGAAAGACGTTCACGGCGCTCAATGCACCGGTCACCACCATCACCGGCAGAAAGAATTCGGGCAGCTGGGCCAGGATGAGCTCGCGGCCGAAGTTGAAGAACAGGCTGGTGATCGCCCAGACCGCCACGGCCAAAGGGCCGGAAATGAGCAAGGTCAGTGCCGCCACGCTCAGCCAGGGGCGTCGGTCAATATCAAGGCGGCGCTCGATCAGCCGCGTACAGACGTGACCCCACAGGGCACCGATCAGCATCACCGGCAGCCAGTACGACAGACGGATCAGCAGCGAGGCTTCGTCCAGCCCGAACGCCCCGCTGAAGGCCAGCAGGGCTCCGCCCGCCAGAGCCACGGCGATACCGCGCAACAGGACCCGATCAACGGCAAAGCGAACCACATCCTCCGACGAACCAGGCTCGCTCATACCGGCTTTTCCGGACCGCAGACCGCCCGGAATCCCGCCGCCGCGAACCGGACGATATAGTCACAGGCGCTCTCCAGATCCCCCGACCGGCACAGTCCGCCCGACAGCCGGTCCAGCCGTCCCGTCTCGCCGAGCGTCAGCGTCAGCGCGCCGGACAGATTGTGATAGGCCCAGTACAGGTCGACCTCGCGCGCGTCCGGCAGGATCCGCTTGATCAGCTCGATCAGCCGTCGGATCGCCGGATCATAATAGCGGGCCATGGTCTCGCCGCCGAAGGTCGGATTGGCGTTGGTCTGGGCCACCAGCGCGGAATAGTGCTTCCAGCCGGGTCCACCCTTCATCGACCACTGGAACGGCGGCCTGAGAAACGCCTCGAACAGGCCTTCGAGCGTCATCCCTGCGCCCATTTCGGCGGCGTAGCGGTTGAT
>JANPKF010000180.1:0-2580 GCA_031425895.1 Caulobacteraceae bacterium
TGCCCGGCGTCTTCTCGAAGGCCGACGCGCCGCTGGTCTTCGTTATGGAACAGCTGGGCCACGGCGGAGCCGCCAAGCTGGTCGCCGCCGCCGCCGTCATCGCCTTGCCGACGGTGATCATGGCCTTCATGTACGGCCAGAGCCGCATCTTCTTCGTCATGGCGAGAGACGGCCTGCTTCCGGTCGGCCTGGCCAAGGTTTCCAAGCGCGGCGCCCCCAGCTTCGTCACCCTGATCACCGGCGTCCTCGCCGCCCTGCTGGCCGGCATCCTGCCGCTGGGCGAGATCGCCGCCCTGGCCAACGCCGGCACCCTGGCCGCCTTCGTGGCCGTGCTGGTCTGCATGATGATCCTGCGGGTCAAGGCGCCGGAGCTGAAGCGGGTGTTCAAGACCCCGATCTGGCCGGTCATCGGCGTCTTCGGCGTGCTCGGCTGCCTCTACCTGTTCACGACGCTCCCCAACACGGCGATCATCGGCTTCTTCGTCTGGAACGCCATCGGGGTCGTCGTCTACCTGCTCTACGGACGTCGGAAGAGCGCGCTGGCGGGCGCCTAACCCCCCCCCACCATCGACTGGCTGATCCGGTACGCCGCCGGCAGGATCAGCACCCCCAGCAGGCAGGGGAAGATGAACAGGATCAGCGGCACCATCAGCTTGGCCGGCAGGGCCATGGCCTTCTCCTCCGCCCGCAGCATGCGTTTGGACCGCATGTCGTCGGAGAAGACGGCCAGCGTCTCGCCCAGGCTGGTGCCCATCTCTTCGGCCTGACGCAGCATGGTGGCCAGCGACCGGGCCTCCTCGATGCCCAGCCGGTCGGAGAACGCGCCCCAGGCCTCCTTGCGCGCCTTGCCGGCCCGCAGCTCCAGGGTCAGGAACCGCAGGTGCGCGGCCAGGTTGGGATAGCGGCGGCCCATCTCCTCGGCCACCCGGTTGACGGCGGCGTCGAGGCTCAGGCCCGCCTCGACCGAGGCGACCAGCAGGTCGAGCATGTCGGGGAACCCCTCCATGTACTCGATTTCCATCTTCTTGCGCCGACCCTTGACCACCTGGTCGGGACCCAGGATGGCGGCCACGGCGAAAATGCCCGCCGCCGCGATGGCCGCCGGCCCGCCGATGCCGCTGAGCGCCCAGGGGACGGTGAACAGGGTCGCGACCGTGGCTACGATCAGGCTGGCGCCCCGGGCGCCGAGATAGATGGCCACGGCCTCACGCTGGTACCAGCCGGCGTGGATCAGCTTGGTGCGGATGTTGGACAACTGGGCCGGGTCCTGGATGGCCATCTTCTCGCCCAGCCGCTTGACGCCGCGCATGACGCCGCTGTCGGCCCTGGCCCCGCCTGGGCGGTTGACCACGGTTTCGCCGGCCAGCCGCTGGCGGCGCCTGGCCCCGGTGCGGACTTCGCGCAGCAGCATCATGCCGCCGCCGCCGACGCTCATGGCGATCAGGCCGGCCGCCGCATAGGTCAGGATCTGCTGGAAGAGCACGGGGTCCATGTCAGATCCTCATGTCGATCATCTTGCGCATGACCATGTTCCCCAGGAACATCCATCCGCCGAGGATACAGAGCCCGATCTGCACCGGCCGCTCGCCGATGACGTCGCCATAGAAGTGCGGGCTGGCGAACGTGAGAATGCCCAGCACCCCGAACGGCGCGGCGGTCAGGATGATGGCGCTGGCCCGGCCCTCCGAGGAGGCGGCCTTGATCTTCAGCCGCATCTTGTGGCGCTCGCGCACGGCCTTGGCGTTCATCTTCAACAGGCCGGTCAGGTTGCCGCCGCTCTTCTCCTGCAGGCGGATGGTGGCGGCGAACAGGTCGACGTCCGGATGGCGGCAACGGTCGGCGATGCGGCCGATGGCCTGCTGCAGGGTGGCGCCATAGGCGATCTCGTCGCCGGCCATGCCGAACTCGCTGCCCAGGGGATCTGGCATCTCGCGGCCGACCAGGGCGATAGCGGTCGGCACCGGGTGGCCGGCCTCCAGGCTGCGGATGATCACTTCCAGGGCGTTGGGCAGCTGCAGGCCGATCGCCTTGGCCCGGGCCCCGGCCTTGAACTTCAGGAAGAAGACCGGAACGATCACACCCAGGGCCGGCCCGGCCCCGGCCGCGATCATCCAGTTGCGGGTCCACAGGAAGACCACGGCGCTGACCAGAGCGCCGCCCAGCAGCACCATTGGCAGGTGCTTCTTCAGCTGCACATTGACGCCCGAGCGGATGACCAGATCGTTGAACCAGCCCAGACCCCGGGCCACCTCGCCGTCGGCGGTCAGCCCCCGCTGCTTGCGCAGTTCCAGCACCAGTTGCTCGAGACTGCCGCTCTTCTCGACTGTGGCCAGTCGCTTGTTGACCTTGCGCTTGGCCACCCCCACCCGCGCCAGGCCGGTGATCGCCTGCACGCCGGTGAACACCGCCGCGAAGATCAGGATCAGGACGATCCATCTGGGGTCGAAATCGGGCATGGCCTACAGCGGCCTCTGCGGGTCGAAGTTGGCGGTGTCGTAGTGGATGCCCCGGCGGTTCATCTCGTCCAGGCACTTGGGCCGCAGCCCTGTGGCCCGGAACTCGCCCTGTACATTGCCCTCG
>JANPKF010000181.1:0-2166 GCA_031425895.1 Caulobacteraceae bacterium
CCGTCCGGGGCCCCGCCCTGGGCGAAGTCGGCCTTGCCGCCCGCGCCCTGACCGCCCATCGCGATGACGGCGGCGCGGGCGAGGTCGGCAGAGTTCACGCGGTCGGTGACGTCGCTGGTGGCGGCCACGGTGACCGCCGCCTTGCCGTCCGTCACGCCAATCAGGGCCACGACGCCCGACCCGACCTGTTTGCGGAAGTCCTCGGCCACGCCGCGCAGACCCTTGCCGTCGACCCCGTCGAGCACGCGGGCGATCAGCTTGATGCCGTTGATCTCTTCCGGAGCCGCCGAGGCTGACGAACCGCCGCCCAGGGCCAGCTGCTTCTTCAGGTCGGCGACCTGTTTCTCCAGCGTCTTGCGTTCGGCGACCAGGGCCTCGACGCGAGCGGGCACGTCCAGCGGCTGGACCTTGAAGCTCTGCGCCAGGGACCGGGCCACGCCCGCCTGCGCCAGCAGGAACTGACGCGCAGCCTCGCCGGTCACGGCCTCGACGCGACGGATGCCCGCCGCAATGCCGGTCTCGCCGGTGATCTTGAACAGGGCGATGTCGCCGGTGCGGGCCACATGGGTGCCGCCGCACAGCTCGACCGAATAGGGCTTCTCGTCCACCAGCGAACGCCCCAGGGTCAGCACCCGCACCTCATCGCCGTACTTCTCGCCGAACAGGGCGACGGCACCGGCCGCGATGGCCTCTTCCGGACCCATCAGCTGGGTCGTGGCGGGCAGGTTCTGCCGGATCACCGCATTGACCTCGGCCTCGATGGCCTCGATCTGGGCCTCGGTGACCGGGGCATTGTGGCTGAAGTCGAAGCGCATCCGCTCGGCATCGACCAGCTGGCCCTTCTGGGCCACGTGCGGGCCGAGCACATTCTTCAGCGCCGCATGCACGAGGTGAGCGGCCGAGTGGTTGGCGCGGGTTGTCAGGCGAGCATCAGCCCCGGCGCGCAGCTGGGCCCGCGTGCCGATCGACAGGGTGCCGGACGTCACCTCGACGGTATGGGAATAGAGGTCGCCGGTCGGCTTCTGGACGTCGAGGACACGGGCGGTGCCGGTGTCCCACTCGATCTCGCCGCGATCGCCGGCCTGACCGCCGCCTTCGCCATAGAAGGGCGTCTGGTCAAACAGGACCTCGGCCGTCTGGCCGGTCTCGACCATGTCCGCAGGCTGGCCGTCCATCAGGATCGCCAGGACCTCGCCGGATCCGTCCACGGCGTCATAGCCGGTGAAGACGGTCGGCCCGAGACGGTCCTTCAGCGCCAGCCATTCGCCGGTCGAGGCCGACTGGCCCGAGCCCTTCCAGTTGGCCTTGCCGCGCTTCTTCTGCTCTTCCATCGCCGCATCGAAGGCCTCGGTATCCACCGAGAAACCCCGGCGGCGGGCCTCGTCCTGGGTCAGGTCGAGCGGGAAGCCATAGGTGTCGTACAGGGTGAAGGCGGTCTGGCCGGGGATGACGCCGCCGTCGGCCAGATCGCGCGTGGCATCTTCCAGCAGCCCCATGCCGCGGCCGAGGGTGGTGCGGAAACGGATCTCTTCCTGCTTCAGCGTATCCTCGATCGTCGCCTGGGCGCGGGCCAGTTCGGGATAGGCCTCGCCCATCTCGGCCACCAGCGTCGGCACCAGACGGTGCATCAGGGGATCGGCGGCGCCCAGCAGGTGGGCGTGACGCATGGCCCGGCGCATGATGCGGCGCAGGACATAGCCCCGGCCCTCGTTCGACGGCGTCACGCCATCGGCGATCAGGAAGGAGGTCGAACGCAGGTGGTCGGCGATGACCCGGTGGCTGGCAGCGCTGTCGCCTTCGGCCTTCGTCGAGGTGGCGTCCTCGGAGGCCGCGATCAGGGTCTGGAACAGGTCGGTGTCGAACACCGAATTCTTGCCCTGCAGCACGCTGGTCATCCGTTCCAGGCCCATGCCGGTGTCGACCGAGGGCTTGGGAAGGCTGCGAACGATCTCGTCGTTCTCCTTCTCGAACTGCATGAAGACGTTGTTCCAGATCTCCACGAACCGGTCGCCGTCCTCGTCCGGAGAGCCGGGAGGGCCGCCGGGGATGTGATCGCCATAGTCCCAGAAGATCTCGGTGCAGGGACCGCAGGGACCGCTGTCGCCCATGGCCCAGAAATTGTCCGAGCCGGCGATGCGGATGATCCTGTCGTCGGAAAAGCCCGTG
>JANPKF010000182.1:0-4257 GCA_031425895.1 Caulobacteraceae bacterium
GGGACCGTCCGGACGCTTGGCGAGGGCCGCCGCCTGGAATTGCGCCCGACCGACGAGATCGAGGCGGCCCTGACGGACGAGGTGGCGCTCCTCGTCCTCTGCCACGCCCACTACAAGACCTCCCGCATCCGCGACATGGCCCGGCTGACCGCGGCCGCCCATGCGGTCGGGGCGCTGGTCCTCTGGGACCTCAGCCACAGCGCCGGCGTGCTGGAGGTCGACCTGAACGGCTGCAATGCCGACCTCGCCGTCGGCTGCGGCTACAAGTACCTGAACGGCGGACCAGGGGCCCCCGCCTTCCTGTTCGTCGCCCGCCGCCATCAGGACAGTCTGGTCTCTCCGTTGTCGGGCTGGATGGGGCATGCGGCGCCCTTCACTTTCCAGGACGCCTACGACCCCTCCGGCGGCATCGGACGCTTCGCCTGTGGCACACCGCCCGTTTTGGGCGTCAGTGCTTTGGAGTGCGGCGTGGCGCTCAGCGTCCGGGCCGGCCCGAAGGCCCTCCGGGCCAAGGCGGCGGCGCTCACCGACCTCTTCATCAGCCGGGTCGAGACAGGCCCTGCGGCCTCCGAACTGCGGCTCGTCACCCCCCGAAAAGCCAGCCAGCGCGGGGGCCACGTCAGTTTTTCCCACCCGGACGGCTACGCCATCGTCCAGGCCCTGATCGCCCGAAACGTCATCGGCGACTTCCGCGATCCCGACATCGCCCGCTTCGGCTTCTCCCCCCTGACCCTCAGCTTCGCCCAGGTCGCCCGCGCCGCTGACATCCTCGGCGAAGTGGTCGCTGGCAGCCTCTATGACCGCCCGGAGTACCGCAAAAGGGCCGCTGTTACATAAGCGGTTTCAATAGCTTATAGAATATGTCTAGACATATTCATGTGATTTCCGGGCCGCCGTCGGACTATAGACGCGCGCCGGCCGGACGCTGTAGCCCCGAACGACCTCCCGCCGGGCTACAAACACTGACAGTCGGTGACGCCCCGACCTACGCCCCGACCTACATTCGCAGCGCATCGGCCTACGGGGAAGGCACGCCAAAACAATCGCTTAAGCCAGTTTCCCTGTCTCGACGCCGGGACGCCCTGCTATAATGTAGGTCCGCTTCGATGACCCCGGCTGACTCCCGCCCGGCCGCGCGCTAGGTAAACCGCCGAAGACAGGAGCCTCCGATGCAGTACCTCCACACCATGGTCCGCGTGAAAGACCTCGACGCCGCGCTCGACTTCTATTGCAACAAGCTCGGCCTGGCCGAGGTCAGCCGCTACGACAACCAGGGCGGCCGCTTCACCCTGGTCTTCCTGGCGGCGCCGGACGACGTCGAGCTGGCCGGCCAGCGCAAGGGCCCGATGGTCGAGCTGACCCACAACTGGGACCCCGAGGACTATCAGGGCGGCCGTAACTTCGGCCACCTGGCCTATGCGGTCGACGACATCTACGCCGCCTGCCAGCGCCTGGCCGACGGCGGGGTGACCATCAACCGCCCGCCGCGTGACGGGCACATGGCCTTCGTCCGCTCGCCGGACGGCATCTCGATCGAACTCCTGCAGAAGGGCCCGAACCGGCCGCCGCAGGAACCCTGGGCCTCGATGCCGAATACGGGGGTCTGGTAGGTGAAGCTCGCCGGTCGCAAGGCGCTGGTCACCGGCGCCGCCCACGGCATCGGCCTGGCCTGCGCCCGGGCCTTCGCCCGTGAAGGGGCGGACGTGGTCCTGCTCGATATCGACCAGGCGGGCGCGGAAGCCGCCGCCGCGAGCATCACCGCCGAGACCGGCCGCAAGGCCGTGGGCCTGGCCTGCGATGTCGGCGACGCCAATGCGGCGCTTGCGGCGGTCAAGGCGGCGGCCAAGGCCATCGGGCCCATCGACCTGCTGGTCAACAACGCCGGCATCCTGGCGGCGGGGGATATCCTGACCGCCAGGCTGGAAGACTTCGACCGGGTGATGGGCGTCAACATCCGGGCCGCCTTCGTCATCGGTCAGGCCGTGGCCCAGGGCATGGTGGCGGCGGGCCTGAAGGGCGCGATCATCAACATGAGCTCGATCAACGCGGTCATGGCCATCCCGGCACAGCTGGCCTACGTGACCAGCAAGGGCGCGATCAACCAGCTGACCAAGGTGATGGCGCTGGGCCTCGCGCCGCACGGCATCCGGGTCAACGCCATTGGGCCGGGGACCATCGCCACCGACATCCTCAAGGGCGTCATCAACAGCCCCGAAGCGGCCAGGGGCATCCTGTCCCGCACGCCGCTGAAGCGATTCGGTGAGCCCGAGGAAATCGGCAAGGTCGCCGTCTTCCTGGCCAGCGAGGACGCCAGCTATTTCACCGGCCAGACCCTCTATCCGGACGGCGGCCGTCTGGCCTTGAACTACACCGTGGCTGTCGACTGAAGATCGCATCGCGGTGGTCGCCACCTTGACGATCCTTCGGTGGAGCGCAGGGTGGGCCCAGCAGGGAGCCGATCATGAGTGACGAGCGCGAGGACACGACGATCTACGAGGTCGTGAAGAACCACGAGGAGCAGTACTCCATCTGGCCGGCCGACCGCGAACTGCCGCCGGGCTGGGACAAGGCCGGCAAGAGCGGCACGAAGGCCGAGTGCCTGGCCTTCATCGAAGAGGTCTGGACCGACATGCGGCCGCTCAGCCTGCGCAAGGCGATGGAAGGGCAGGGCGGCGGATGAACGCCGGCGCCGCCGGTGCGTTAGGCCGCCATGGCCCTGCGCACCTACACCGCCGAGATCGATGGGCTGAACCAGTGGATCGTCGCCGCGCCGAATCAGAAGGCGGCGCTTGAGGCGTTCGGGGTGCATCAAAACCTCTTCGCCCAGGGGCTGGCCGATCTGACGCGCGATGAAGATCTGGTCGAAGCGGCCAACGCTCAGCCGGGCGTGCCACTCAGGCGGCCAAAGAAGGGTGGGGCGTTTACGGCGGCCGAGGGCGGCTCCGACTGGGCCGAGGCGCTCAAGGCCACCGCGAAGGGGCCGGCCGCGCGCAAGCCGCCGAGTCGCGCAAAGCTGGACAGGGCGCGAGCCGCGCTCGAGGCGGTGCGGGGTCAGGGCGAGCGCACCCTGGCGGAACTGGAGGCCGCGGTGGCGTCGGCCCGGACCCGACTCGCCGACGGTCAGGCGAGCGTCGAAACAGCGGTGGCCAAGGCGGAGGCAGCCGTCGAGGCGGCTGAAGACGCGTATCGCAAAGCCGGCGCATAGAAGCGGCCCGTGCGATGCTGATGTGCGAAAGAAACGCGCCTGAAGGCGCGAAAGTCTTCCGTGGCTCCCCGAGCAGGACTCGAACCTGCGACAAGTCGGTTAACAGCCGACTGCTCTACCAACTGAGCTATCGAGGATCACGTTGGAAGGAGGCGTCGTATATGCCGGGAGGGCGGACCATGCAAGCGTCTGGAGAACGAAAAAATAGCCCGGCTTGTGGGCCGGGCTTTTGAAAGTCGGTGATGGTGGGGTGTCTTCAAGGAAGACGGGAGCAGGGTCGGACTTTATGGTTAATGAGGTGTAAATTTCTGAAGGCGCTTGAGGCAATCGCTCGCGTTACAAGCGTGTAACGCAGAGCCACAATCTAGCCGCAAGGCTATGAGGCATTGCAATGTCGGCGGGCGGGGCTACTTCCCGGCCGACGGTCCTCCCGCTTACCAAAAAGTCTGAACTCGATGACGCTCGCCGCCACCCTGTTGACCGCCCTCGCGGCCAGCGTTCTCCAGACGACCGCCCCTCCGCTGCCGGCGGCCGCGCCCGTGCCGGAAGAGGTCGAAGGCGACGTCACCGCCGTTGAGGTGAGGGGCGTGCGGCCGCGCGGCAGCGTCACCGTCGACGTCGAGCCGGAAGTCACGCTCAGCGAAGAGGACATCAAGGCGCTGGGCGCCAACAACATCGGCGAACTCGTCGAACAGCTGGCGTCCCTGACCGCCTCGTCGAGCGGGCGCGGCGGTGGCCAGCCGATCGTCCTGCTCAACGGCCGGCGCACCTCCGGTTTCCAGGAAACCCGCAGCATCCCCAGCGAGGCAATCGAGCGCACCGACATCCTGCCCGAGCAGGTCGCGCTGTCCTACGGCTATCCGGTCGACCAGAAGGTGATCAACGTCGTCCTCAAGGCCGTCTTCCGTCAGGCGACAGGACGGCTGGAGGGCGGTGGTCCGACCCAGGGCGGGGCTGAACGCGGCAAGATCGGCGGGACCTTCTTCCAGGTCTACAAGGGCGACCGCTGGAACCTGGATCTCGAATACGAGCGGCAGACCGCCCTGTTCGAG
>JANPKF010000183.1:0-2724 GCA_031425895.1 Caulobacteraceae bacterium
AACGGCGGCCCCGCCGGCGTCGAAACGCTGGCCTATGCCATCGCCGAGGCCCGCGACGCCGTCGAGGACGTCATCGAGCCCTACCTGATGCAGCAGGGCTTCATCCAGCGCACCCCGCGAGGCCGCGTCGCCTGCGGCAAGGCCTATTTGCATCTGGGGCTACAAGAGCCGCCTGCACCGCCAGGGTTGATACCCAAGTCACAAGGGACCCTGTTCGAGGAATAGCCCTTGAAAACCCGAATCGGGTCATTGGGCTGGACCTGAAGGGGAACCCCGACGCTCTAGTTTCGATTGTATCTGAATCAGGTCGCCTTGAGTTTGTGTCACTTCCCCTTTCCCGCCCACCCTGATCAAGGAGACGCGTTTGTTTTCGCCGCTCGATCAGACGACCTGTGTCGCTCGCATGAGGGCCGGCATCGACAGCCCGTGGAAGGTATTCGGTAAAAAGCCCGTCATCGGCGAGGTGGGCCCCATCTACGCCAGCCTGCGCCGCCGGGGTCGCTGGCGCACCCCGTTCCGCGTCTGCCTCGATGTCAGACTGGTCAGCAGGGGCGACGCAACCACGCTGATCTGCCGCCGGGGCCAGCATCCCCTTGCCTCGCTGATGACTGGAGGCTGGTTCGGCTTGGTGATCGCCGTCGTCGGCCTGCTCAGCGTCGTCGCGGTGGCCGGCGGCCTTCTCGAACGCTACTGGCCGCTTCTGGCGCTGGCGCCGATCCTGCTCTTCGGCGTCCTTCTGGCCTTCATTTTCGGCCGAGGCGATACGGCGCAGGACCACGACTTCCTGATCGAACGCCTCGCCCTTATGACGGAGGCGACAGCCACCTGAAGGCCATTCGATGTCCGATCTCCCCGAACCCACCGCCGGCCTCTTCATCGGCCGCGAGCACCGCCTGCCCGTGCGCATCTACTACGAGGACACCGACTTCTCCGGCGTCGTCTACCACGCCAACTACCTGCGCTATTTCGAGCGCGGCCGCAGCGACTTCCTGCGCCTGGCCGGTGTCTCGCACAGCGACCTGCTGGACGGCGACAGTCCCATCGCCTTCGTCGTCACCCGAATGGAACTCGACTTCAAGCGCCCCGCCCGCATAGACGACGCCCTGGTGGTCCGCACCACCTACGACCGTGTGAAGGGCCCCCGCCTGTTCATCAGCCAGACCATCACCCGCGGTGATGGTCTGATCGCCCAGGCCGTGGTCAACGCCGCCTGCATCCGCCTCGACGGTCGCCCCTCGAAACCGCCCCCCGGCATGGCCGTGAAGCTGGCGCCCTGGTTCGCGCCGGACCAGCCCTGATTATGCACGTGAGCGACGAGCAGGCGTGCATTCCGGTCACAGCTGGTTAACCACTAAGGCACATGTCTTTTCGACGCCTTATTGTCACCAAAGCCGCGCAGATGATGCGGGTAAGATAACACTGCCTTCGGGGGAGCCCTGATCACATGGAACCGACCGCCGTCTCGGCCGAGAGCTTCTCCTTTGTCGCCCTGTTCATGGCGGCCGACTGGGTCATCAAGGGGGTCATGATCGGCCTCGCGGTCGCCTCCCTGGTCAGCTGGGCGGTGATCATCGACAAGTTCGTCCGCTTCAGCGGCCTCAACCGGCAGGCCAATGCCTTCGAGGACAAGGTCGGCTCAGGCCGCCCCCTGGAAGAGATCGCCCAGGAAGCCGGCAATTCCAAACACCCCCTGCCCCGCCTGCTCAACGCCGCCCTGCGCGAATGGCGCGACACCCGGGCCAAGGGGACCATAGGCGATACCCAGACCGCCCTGCTGATCCAGCGCATCGACCGGGTGCTGGACAGCAACATCGCTCGCGAAAGCCAGAAGGCCGAAGAGGGCCTCGGCACCCTGGCCATCGTCGCCACCGCCAGCCCCTTCATCGGCCTGTTCGGCACCGTCTGGGGCATCATGAACGCCTTCAAGAACATCGCCCTGGAGCAGAACACCTCCCTGCCCGTGGTGGCCCCCGCTATCGCGGAAGCCCTGTTCGCCACGGCGCTGGGGCTGATGGCGGCCATCCCCGCCTACATCGCCTACAACAAGTTCTCGACCGATGCGGGCAAGTTCGCCGCCCGTCTGGAAGGCTTCGCGGACGACCTGTCGACCGCCATCCAGCGTCGCCTGGCCGAGAAGGTCTAGGCGATGGCGCTTTCCTCCAACGACGCCTTCGGCGCGGGCGGTGGTCGCCGTCGGCGGCGCGGCCGTGGCCGGCGCGGCGCCCTGTCGGAGATCAACGTCACCCCCCTGGTCGACGTCATGCTGGTGCTGCTGATCATCTTCATGATTTCCGCGCCCCTGCTGACCAGCGGCGTCTCCATCGACCTGCCCAAGACCGAGGCCGGCTCGCTGCAGGACCAGTCCGAGCCCCTGACCCTGACGGTCCGCAAGGACGGCAAGCTCTACATCGGTGAAGAGGAGGTGCCCTTCACCGCCCTCAAGGCGCGGCTGGCGGCCATGTCCAACGACAACTTCGAACGCCCGATCTACGTCCGCGCCGATGGTCTCGCCTCCTATGAGGTCGTCGCCCAGGTGATGGCGGCGATCAGCACCGGCGGCTTCACCAGGATCAACCTGATCACCGACACCGGCGGCCCGACCAGCGGCCCCAAGCCCGAAGCGGCCGTCGAATGATCAAGGTGGGGCGCTGATCCATGGCCCGCGAGCGGAGACAGATCGCCCCCGCTCTTGTCGCCTCGGTGGTCGTCCACCTGGGGGTGGTC
>JANPKF010000184.1:0-2033 GCA_031425895.1 Caulobacteraceae bacterium
GGTCAACTGATCACATCGCGCTGATGCCGCCGTCCAGCTTCAGCTCGGCCCCGGTCATGAAGCGGCTTTCGTCCGAGGCCAGGTAGAGCACTGCGTCGGCAATGTCCTTGGGCGTGCCGATGCGGCCCAGCGGCACCTGTCGACCGAGCTTGGCCTCGCCCTCTTCCTTGCCGAATCGCTGGCGGATCGGATCGAGGATCGGAGTGTCGACGAAGGTCGGGTGGATGGAGTTTGAGCGCACATCGATCTTCTGCTTGGCGCAGTAGAGGGCGATGTTCTTGCTGAGCAGCCAGACCGCCGCCTTGGAGGCGTTGTAGGCCGGGCCGTTGTGATTGGCGATCAGGCCGGCGATCGAAGAGATGTTGATGATCGAGCCCGGCTGGTTCTCGCGCAGGTATTTGATCGCGTGCTTGGCCCCCAGAAACACGCTGTCGACGTTGACGCTCATGGTGATGCGGAAGTCGTCGAGGGTGCAGTTCTCGATATCGGCGCCGCGACTGATGCCGGCGTTGTTGAGCAGCACCGAGATGCCGCCCATGTCGGCGTTGGCCCGCTCCAGCGTGTCGACCCAGCCCTGCTCGTCGGTGACGTCCAGCCGGTAGGCGAAGGCCGTGCCCCGGCCGTGGGCGGCGTTCAGCTCGTCGGCGACCGCTTGCGCGCCCTCGAGGTTGAGGTCCGCCAGGGCGACCTTTGCCCCCTCCTCGGCCAGCCGCCGGGCGGCGCCGGCCCCCAGACCCTGGGCGCCACCGGTGATGAAGGCCTTCTTGCCCGCGACCCGTCCCGACATCTCGTTCCTCCGAATGCTCTTTCGAACAATCGTTAGAGCGCCGAGGCCGCCTCGTCCATGATCGTGGCGAGGGCGATGTCCAGGCTGGTCACCCCGTCGGCGTCATGGGTGCTGAGCAGCACCTCGACCCGGTTGTAGACATTGAACCATTCGGGATGGTGGTCGAGCTTCTCGGCCGACAGGGCGACGCGGGTCATGAAGCCGAAGGCGGCGTTGAAATCCTTGAACTGGAAGGTGCGGACAATGGCGTCGCGCTCTCCGTCCAGGGCCTTCCAATGCGGCAGGGATTTCAGCGCCTCGGCGGCGCCGATCTTCGAGGGGCGGGTCATGAGAATTGAAGTCCCGTGGCCAGCTGAAGTTCCTCCAGCGCCTGGGCTTCGCTGGCGACCTTGATGGCCTTCATGCCCAGCATGGCGGCCGGCTTGCAGTTAATGCCGAGGTCGTCGAGGTAGATGCAGTGCGCCGGCTCGACATCGAGGCGTTCGCACATCATCTGGTAGATGCGCGGATCGGGCTTGCGCACCCCGGCCTTGCTGCTCTCGATCACCGCCTCGAACAGGCCCATGACCTCGGCGACCTGGGCGGCCTTGCTGCTGGTGCCGGCCATGCCGGCGCCGTGGCCGGTCTGGACGTTGTTGGTGATGCAGCCGACCCTGAACTGCGCCTTGCAGGCCTTCAGCGCCGCCACCATGGCCGGCCGCACATCGCCCGACAGCAGGCCCAGCACCTCGGCCCCGCGCACCGGATGGCCCAGCGCCGTCGATTCCTCAAGGAACATGGCGTCAAAGCCGGCGGCGTCGATCTCGTTGCGTTCGAAAAGGGCCCAGGCGTTGCTGTCGGGGTTGGTCGAGTTGACCGTCCGGAACAGGTTGTGCGGCAGGCTCTTCTCGGCCTCGTACCGGTTGAAGGCCTCGAACGGCGAGGAGGTGATCACCCCGCCGAAATCCCAGATCACCGCCTTGACCGTCATTGTCGCCCCATGAGTTTCGCGCCGAACGCATACTGGGGTTTCGGCGCATCGTCTTCACCAAATCTCCGCTTGCGGCGCGCCCGCGAACCGTCACCCTTGGCGGCGCATGTCCTGGTTCAACCCTCCCCAGCCCGTCCGTATCGCCCTGTTCGCCGCCGCCTGTTGCGTCATAGCCTGGCTGTCCCTCAGTCCGACGGAGGCCCTGCCGCAGGGTCTGACCTTCTGGGACAAGGCCGAGCACGCCCTCGCCTATCTGGGCCTCACCCTGCTCGGCGC
>JANPKF010000185.1:0-2496 GCA_031425895.1 Caulobacteraceae bacterium
CAAGGGCAGCGGCAATTTTCATGTGAAGGTGACCGGGCGTTCGGCTCATGCCGGCCGCGCCTTTGACGAGGGGCGCAATGCGATCACGGCGGCGGCGCGGATCGCCGGGGCCCTGGACGGGCTGAACGGCGGGCGGGACGGGGTGACGGTCAATGTCGCCCGGATCGACGGCGGATCGGCGCTGAACGTCGTGCCCGACGTGGCGGTGGTGCGGTTCAATGTGCGCTTTCCCGATGACGACAGCCGGCGGTGGCTGGAAGGCGGGATCGAGCGGGCCTGCGCGTGCGGGCATGGCGATGGGCTGGGCGTTTCGATGTTCGGCGGGGTGACGCGGGGGGCGAAACCGTTCAACGCGGCGCAACAGGCGCTGTTCGGGTCTGTGCGCGAGGTCGGCGCTGCTTTGGGCCAGGAGATTGCGTGGAAGTCGTCGGGCGGGGTCTGCGAGGGGAATAACCTGGTCGCCGTGGGGCTGCCCAATGTCGATACGCTGGGCGTGCGGGGCGGGGATATTCACAGCGAGGACGAGTTCGCCTGGCCGGAGAGCTTTGCCGAGCGGGCGCAGCTGTCGGCGTTGATGCTGATGAAGATGGCGTCGGGCGAGGTGGATGCGCGGCGGTTGCATGAGATGATGTCCTTCGACACGCCCGCTGGCGCGGGCTACTCAGGATGACGAACGCCTGTGAAGCCCATCCCTTCATCGTCATGCTGAGTAGCGCGCCGCCTGGCGCGCGTGTCGAAGCACGCACGGGCGGCGTGAGGGCGGCGGCTTCGCAAACTCTCCCCCCGCGAGCGGGGGGAGGACAGGTTTCGAGCGTCCAGCGAGAAACCAGGAGGCGGGCCCCACCGGCGGCGGGGGTTTGCCTGAGGCGGGGGAGCCCCCCTCCTGCTTTGTCGCCATCGCTCCAAAGCGGTCCTCCCCCCACTTCGCGGGGGGAGAGTTTGAATGGTCTGCGCTTCGCTGCGCTCGGAGAGATTTGATGTTTGTCGTGCGGCCCGCGGGCCCAAGTGATTTCGATACCCTGATGGAGCTGGCCGTGTTGTCGGGCCGGGGGTTTACCAGCCTGCCTGAGGACGAGCCGACCTTGCGCGACCGGCTGGCCCTGTCGGAGGCCAGTTTCGAGGAGGGGGTGGCGCCGCCGGAGGCCTGGTACACGCTGCTGCTGGAGGAAACCGTCGACGGGTCCATCGCCGGCGTGGCCGGGGTGAAGGCGGGGGTGGGGCTGAAGCGGCCGCACTTTTCGCTCAGGGTGGTGACGCTGGCGCAGTCGAGCCCGACGCTGGAGCTCAGGTTCGATCACCAGGCGCTGGTGATGGTCAATGAATGCGCCGGCTGGTCGGAGGTCGGCTCGCTGTTCCTGCGGCCGGAGAAGCGCAAGGGCGGGGCCGGGCGGCTCCTGGCGCAGTCGCGCTACATGCTGATCGGCATCGAGCCGTCGCGGTTCGCCGAGATGGTGCTGGCCGAGCTGCGCGGGTGGTTCGACGAGGACGGCGGCTGTCCGTTCTGGGACCATGTGGCCAGCCGCTTCTTCCCGCTGGCGTTTGACGAGGCCGACCGCATGAGCGCCTCGACCAACGGGCAGTTCATCCTGGATCTGGCGCCGAGGCATCCGATCTATGTCGGGCTGCTCCCGCAGGAGGCGCGGGCGGTGATCGGCAAGTGTCACCGCGAGGGCGAGGCGGCGCGGGCCATGCTGGAGCGGGAAGGATTCCGGTTCCAGGGGCTGGTCGATCTGTTTGACGCGGGGCCGACGGTGAGCTGCCACCGGGACGACATCAAGACGGTCAAGGAGGCGCAGCGGCTGACCGTGGCCATCGGGACGGATGAAGAGGCGTACGGCGAAGAGGCGCTGGTCTCGACGACGGCGATCGGAGGGTTCCGCGCCGTGCGGACGCCGGTGCTGATCGACGGGGTCAAGGCGATCATGAGCCGGGAGGCAGCGGAGGCGCTGAGGCTCGGCGAAGGCGAAGCGGTGAGTGTGAAGTCATGAGCAAGGGTCAGTATATCGGCGGCCGCTGGGTCGCGGGCGAGGCGGGCGGTTTTGCGAGCGTCGATCCGGCCACCGAGGCGGTGGTCTGGGACGGCGCGGCGGCCAGCGAAGCGCAGGTTGCGGCCGCCGTGGCGGCGGCGCGGGCGGCGTTTCATCCCTGGGCCGACCTGCCCCGCGAAGAGCGGGTGGCGGCCATGCGGCGCTATCAGGCGGCGCTGAAGGAGGCGCAGCCGGAGTTCGCGAAGGCGATTTCGCGGGAGAGCGGCAAGGCGCTGTGGGAGACCACGGCCGAGGTCGGCTCGATGATCGCCAAGGTCGACGCCTCGATCGCGGCTTACGACGAGCGGACGGGCGTGAAGGAAACGGCCATGGGGTTCGGGCGGGCGGTGTTGCGCCACCGGGCCCATGGGGTGATGGCGGTGCTGGGGCCGTACAACTTCCCGGTTCACCTGCCCAACGGGCATGTGGTGCCGGCGCTGCTGGCCGGGGACACGGTGGTGTTCAAGCC
>JANPKF010000186.1:0-4553 GCA_031425895.1 Caulobacteraceae bacterium
GGCCTTCGCCGTCGCGCGCCACGCAGCCGACGGTGCCGTGGGCCAGGGTTCCGGGCGGATGATTGTCCTCGAAGGTTCCGGCCCGGGTGAACCAGGCCTCCGGGTCGGCGATGCGGGCGTAACCGCGCGCCGCCGCCAGGCCTGCCGCGCCGCCGCCGGCCAGCATCACATGCTGGGTACGCTCGAGCACCTCGCGGGCGACGGCGATGGGGCTCTCATAGCCGACCAGGGCCGCTACCGATCCACAGCGCAGCAGGGCGCCGTCCATGATCGCCGCGTCCAGCTCATAGACCCCGTCGGTGTTGGGCGAAGCGCCGCGTCCGGCGACGTAGAGGCCGGAGATCTCCAGTTCGGCGGTGATCTTCTCGGCCACGTCCAGGGCGCTCATCCCGGCCTTCAGCATGTCCCGCCCGGCTTCGACCTGGCCCCGCATGTGGGCGATCTCGCGATCGTAGTCGCGCCCGGCCTTCGCCCCGGCCCCGCCATGCAGAACCAGACTCAAACATTTGTTCGCCATTGCGGGCCTCCGGCCTTATGAACGTTTCAACGGCGGCGATAGCCTCTGTCGCCTCAACAGAAAAGCGGGAGAGTTGGCATGAAGGCAGTGCTGAGCAAGGTCGTGGGCGGTCCGGAGACCCTGGTGGTCGATGAGATCGATGAGCCGACCGCCGGTCCGGGGCAGGTTCTGCTGTCGGTGAAGGCCTGCGGGGTCAACTACCCCGACGTGCTGATGATCCAGGACATGTACCAGTTCAAGCCGCCGCGGCCCTTCTCGCCGGGCGGTGAAGTCTCGGGCGTGGTCAAGGCGCTGGGCGAGGGCGTGACCAATGTGAAGGTCGGTGACCGGGTGCTGGCCAGCACCGGCAGCGGCGGCATGGCAGAGGTGGTGGCGCTGGACGCCAGCCGTCTGACGCCGATCGCCGACGCCATGCCCTTCGACGAGGCGGCGGCCTTCATGATGACCTACGGCACCAGCTGGTACGCGCTGAAGGACCGTGGCTACCTCAAGCCCGGCCAGACCCTGCTGGTGCTCGGCGCGGCCGGCGGCGTCGGCCTGGCGGCTGTCGAGCTCGGCAAGGCCATGGGCGCGCGGGTGATCGCGGCGGCCTCCAGCCAGGAGAAGGTCGATCTGGCCATCAAGCACGGCGCCGAATCCGGCGTCGTCTCTCCGACCGGCCCCTTCGACAAGGAGGGGACCAAGGCCCTGGCCCAGCTGTTCAAGGACGCCTGCGGACCGGCCGGTTGGGACGTGGCCTATGACGCGGTCGGCGGCGACTATGCCGAGGCCACCATCCGGGCCGCCGGATGGGGCGGCCGCTTCCTGGTCATCGGCTTCCCGGCCGGTATCCCCAAGGTGCCGCTGAACCTGACCCTGCTGAAGAGCTGCGACATCGTCGGGGTGTTCTGGGGCGCCGCCGTGGCGCGCGATCCCAAGGCGCACCAGGAGAACGTCAAGCAGCTGATGGACATGTACGCGGAAGGCAAGATCAAGCCCTACGTGTCGGAGACCTTCAGCCTTGAGAGGGCCGGCGACGCCATCGCCCACCTGGCCAATCGCAAGGCGATGGGCAAGGTGGTCGTGGTTACGGAATAGGGTTTCTCCCTTCCCCCTCGAGGGGGGCAGGGGCGGGGTTGGGGGTGTTCGCACTGGCCGGTCCGGGAGGTTCAAGCAGGGCTCCAATGCCTTGCGAGCGCTTCCGGCTATACCGAGCGAACACCCCTCCCAACCCTCCCCATTGAGGGGAGGGCTTTGAAAAATAGACGGCGCCTCCGATCAACGGGGGGCCATTCGACAACTACGGGAAGGACGAAGCATGGCCGGAAGGCTTGAGGGAAAGGTCGCCGTGATCACTGGCGGCGCGTCGGGGATCGGGCTGGGAACGGTCGAGCTGTTCGTGGCCGAGGGCGCGCGCGTCATCGCCGCCGACCTGCAGGACGAGAAGGGGGCGATGCTGGAAAAGCGGTTCCCCGATACCGTCCGCTACAGCCATTGCGACGTCACCGTCGAAGCCGATGTGGCCCGGACCATCGCCATGGCCGACAGTGAATTCGGCGGCCTCGACATCCTGTTCAACAACGCCGGCCACGGCGGCACGACCACCGGCGTCGCCGACATGGACGCGGCCGGCTGGGACGCCACCTTCGCCCTGCTGGTCAAGGGCCCGATGCTGGGCATGAAGTACGCCCTGCCTCTGATGGTGAAGCGGGGCGGCGGCAGTGTGATCAACACCGCCTCGATCGCCGGGCTGCAGGCCGGCTTCGGCCCGATCGCCTACAGCGCCGCCAAGTGCGCGGTGATCCACATGAGCCGCTGTGCCGCCGCGGAGCTCAGCCCGCAGAAGATCCGCGTCAACGCCATCTGCCCGGGCCTGATCGCCACCTCCATCTTCGGGGCCAGCATGGGTCTGCCCCGCGAGGTGGCTGACCAGATGGCCGCCCAGGTCGCCGAGATCGGCCACAAGGTGCAGCCCTATCCCAAGTCCGGCGCGCCGGAAGACATCGCTCGCGCCGCCCTCTACCTGGCCAGCGACGACTCGGTGTTCGTCACCGGCACGCACATGGTCGTCGACGGTGGCATCACCATCGGCGGCCGCGGCAGCTGGGACCCCAACGCCGCCTCGCCGATCCTGGAAGCGCTCGGCATCTCCGCCGAACAGGCGCAGCAGATGCGCGCCGCCATGCAGGCCCAGCAGGCGGGCTGAAGGAGCTTTCGGCGTGCAGCTGACCATCGACCCGGTTCTTGACCCCGCCGCCATGGCGAAGGTCTTCCGGCGCCTTGGTCGGCTGCACATCCCCGGCTTCTTCGCCGGCGACGGGGCCGATCAGGTGGCCGTCGCCCTGGCCGGGCCGGATGTCCCCTGGATCAAGACCTGGCGTACGACGGGGCCCAGCCTCGATGGCGACCTGGCCCGGTTCGACGGCATGACGCCGGACAACCGGGCCGCCTTCGACGCCGATATGAAGACCGCTGCCGCCGCCGGCTTCTGCTTCCAGTTCGACGCCTGGCGGGTCAGCGACGACATCGACAGGGGCGTTCGGCGGGGCGGAACCCTCACCCCGGTCGAGGCGGTCCACGACCTCGTCAACAGCCGCCCGTTCCTGGATTTCGTCGCCGCCCTGACCGGGGAGGCGCGCGGGACCTTCGCCGACACCATGGCCAGCCGCTACCGGCCCGGTGACTTCCTGTCGGCCCATGACGACCATGTCAGTGGCAAGAACCGCCTGTTCGCCTACGTCCTCAACTTCACCCCGGTCTGGCGGGCCGACTGGGGCGGGGTGCTGTCCTTCCTCGACGAGGACGGCCATGTCGCCGAGGGCTACACGCCCAGCTTCAACGCCCTCAACATCTTCGCCATCCCAAGCGCCCATGCGGTTTCCTACGTCGCCCCCTATGCCGGAGCGAACCGCCATGCGGTGACCGGCTGGGTGCGGTACTGATGCCGGAGGAACTTCCCCCGCTTGGCCACAGGGAGCGGGTGCGCGCCGCCTACCGGGGCCTGACGCCCAACCTGCGCGGGGCCCTGTGGATGCTGGCCTCGGCCGTCGCCTTCACGGCCATGACCAGCATGATCAAGTTGCTGGGCTCCAACTACGACGCCGCCCTGCAGACCTTCTACCGGTCAGCGGCGGGGCTGGTGGTGCTGCTGCCGATGATCCTGCGCGACGTCAGGGGCGCCTTCCGGACGACCCGGCTGGGCATCCTGCTGTTCCGCTCCGGGGCCGGGACGGTGGCGATGATCCTCAGCTTCTACGCCTTTCAGGTCCTGCCCCTGGCCGAGGCCAATGCGCTGAGTTTCACCCGCACCCTGTGGCTGGTGCCGCTGGCCTTCTTCGTCCTGCGCGAAAGCCTCGGGGCCTGGCGGATCGGGGCGGCCCTGGTCGGGTTCGCGGGGGTCTGCGTCATGCTGGCCCCGGGCTTCACCAGCGGCGGCCATGGCTTCGGCATGGGCCAGTTCGCGGCCCTGGGCTCGGCGGCCCTGTTCGCCATGACCATCACCGGCATGAAGGTGATGACCCGTGACCACAGCCCCTTCGTGCTGCTGGTCTATGCCGCCGTGCTGGGTGTCGCCTTCTCCATCCCGCCGGCCCTGTTCGTCTGGGCCTGGCCGACGCCGGTCGATTTCGTCCTGCTCTGCGTCATGGGCGTCCTCGGGATCGTCACCCAGGGCTGCTACATCAAGGGCATGCAGATCGGCGACGCCGCCGCCATGGCCCCGATCGACTACACCCGGCTGGTGTTCACCGCCTTCGTCGGCTTCGTGGTGTTCGCCGAGGTCCCGACCTGGACCACCCTGCTGGGCGCCGCCATCGTCGTTGTCTCGACCCTGGTCATCACCTGGCGCGAGCAGCGGGCCGGAAAGCTCGAGCGGGAGATGAAGGAACGGGAGCTGGATCAGCCGGCCAACTAGTGGATTGAGATCCACAGCGACAGGAACCGCTCGGCGAACAGCAGCTGGGAGCCGAAGTAGAGGAACCAGATCAGCCAGGCGGTCAGCCGGGGTGAGCCGAAGATCTTCACCCCCTTGAACATCTCGGCGGCGAGGATGGCGTCG
>JANPKF010000187.1:0-3062 GCA_031425895.1 Caulobacteraceae bacterium
CCGATGAGGCGCCCGGCGGTGGAGCGGAGGTTACAGGCGGCGGGGCGGTGACCGGTGGTGGCGCGGTTACCGGCGGAGCCGAGGTCGGCGGAGGCGGAGGCGGCGGCGGCGGCGGCGGCGGCGGCGGCGAGGGAAGCGGGATGTCGCCGTTGCCGCCCAGATCGACACCCCTGGCGGTCGCCACCCTGGCGTAGTCGGCGCTGGTCTTGTCGAGAGCGGCAACGAGGGGATCGTTGCGGCCAAGCGCGCCGGTGGCGATGGATGAAGCCTCGTCGAGGTTCCAGATGGCGTCGGCGTACTGACCATCGGCGTACTGGGCGGCGGCCACCAGGCGATGCAGCTCGACCAGCGAGACATGGCGACCGCCGCGCGTCTTCTGGGCCAGGTCGAGAGCCTCGACGTAGGCTTCCGCGGCGGCCCTGCGCCTGCCCATCCGGTCGAAGGCCTTGCCGACGGCGGTGTAGTAGTCGATCAGGGCGTCCGGCCCGATGGCCTTCAGCGAGGCGGCCACCGCCGGATCCTTCCAGTCCCGCAGCAAGGCGGCGGCGTCACCCCTTTCGGCGGCGGCCATGACACCCGGCAGACTGGCGGCGGCGGCGGCCATCGGCGCCAGCGACAGGGCCAGCGCCCCCAACAGTGCGATCAGTCGTTTCATGGCCCGCCCCGCAACCCTCGCGCTGGAGAATAGGCGAGGGTCGGGCGGATGGTCATCCCCCGTTGCGGGGTGATCGGGGCGGATGATCGATGTGGAACATGCTAGGAACACCGCCATGATCGACGGTTTGATTCGCTGCCCCTGGCCCGGCGTGAAGGACCAGATCTACATCGACTACCACGACACCGAATGGGGCGTACCCGAGTGGGACGCCCGGGCGTTGTGGGAAAAACTGGTGCTGGACGGGTTCCAGGCCGGGCTGTCGTGGATCACCATCCTGAAGAAACGCGAGGCCTTCCGCGCCGCCTTCGACGACTTCGACCCGGAGAAGGTCGCCCGCTACGGCGACGCCGACCGGGCCCGATTGATGGCCGATGCGGGCATCGTGCGCTCCAACGCCAAGATCGACATGGCCATCAACGGGGCCCGTCTGTGGCTGGACATGCGGGAGCGGGGCGAGGATTTCAGCGCCTTCCTGTGGGATTTCGTGGACGGGGCGCCCGTGCAGAACCAGTGGGGGTCGTTCCGGGAGGCGCCGGTCAAGACGCCGCAGGCCGAGGCGATGGCCAAGGCCTTGAAACAGAAGGGCTTCAAGTTTACCGGGCCGGTGATCGTCTATGCCTTCATGCAGGCGGTCGGGATGGTCAACGACCACCAGACGACCTGTTTCCGCCACCAAGAGTGCCGAAATCTCGCCCATGGCCACTAAGCCCGACTTGCTTCTGGAACGCGCCTGCCCCGGCCCCGTCTGCGGGGTGGACGAGGCCGGGCGCGGGCCGCTGGCCGGGCCGGTCAGCGCCGGGGCGGTGATCTTCGATCCCGGCAAGCGGCTGCCCAAGGGGCTGAACGATTCCAAGAAGCTGAGCCACAAGCAGCGCGAGGAGCTGGAGTTCGAGATCAAGCTGCGGGCGGTGGCGTTCGGGGTCGGGTTCGCGTCGGTCGAGGAGATCGCCGAGCTGAACATCCTGCATGCGGCGGGGCTGGCAATGTGCCGGGCTATCGAGGCACTGTCGGTGACGCCCGTGTTCGCGCTGGTCGATGGCAACTACCGGTTCAAACTGCCCTGTGAGGTAAAGACGGTGGTCGGCGGCGACGGGATTTCAGCGTCAATCGCGGCGGCGTCGATCCTGGCCAAGGTGGCGCGCGACCGGGTGATGGTTGCGCTGGACGCCGAGCATCCGGGGTATGGCTTTGCCAGTCACAAGGGCTACAGCGCCAAGGCGCACTTCGCGGCTTTGCGAGAACTTGGGCCGTGTCCGCAGCACCGGTTGAGCTGGGGTGCGGTGCGCGAGGTGTGCGGGCTGCCGCCGCTGGTTCCGCAGTTGCCGCTTTAGAGCCCTTCTCCCCCTGGGGGAGAGGGCTCTAAAGCTCAGATCCCCATCTGCCGCGCAGCCAGATCGCGCATGATCTCCTCGCTGCCGCCGCCGATCGCGTAGACCCGCACCTCGCGGTAAATCCGCTCGACCCTACCGCCCCGCATGTAGCCGTTGCCGCCCATCACCTGCATGGCCTCGCGGGCGCAGTATTCCATGGTCTCGGTGGCCTGGACCTTGAGAAGGGCGATCTCGGCGATGGGTTTCTCGCCCTGCTGCACCCGCCAGGCCAGGGTCTCCAGCCAGGACTGGGTGGCGTTGATGCGCTTGTACATGTCGGCCAGCTTGTGGCGGATGACCTGGTGGTCGGCGAGGCGTTTGCCGAAGGTCTTGCGCTCCTGGGCCCAGGCCAGGGCGTCTTCCAGGCAGACCTTGGAGAAGCCGATGGCCCCGGCGGTCATGCCGATCCGCTCGGAGTTGAAGTTGTTCATGATGCCGGCGAAGCCCTGGTTCTCGGCCCCGATGAGGTTTTCGACCGGGACTCGGACATCATCAAAAAACAGGGCGGCAGTGTCGGAGGCCCACCAGCCCTGCTTCTTCAGCGGGGTGCGGGTGAAGCCTTCGCGGTCGCGTTCGATCAGCAGGAGGGAGACGCCCCCTGCCCCCTCCCCGCCCGTGCGGACGGCGACGGTGTAGTAGTCGGCGCGCATCCCCGAGGTGATGAACATCTTGGAGCCGTTGACCACGTACTCGTCGCCCTCGCGGCGGGCCGTGGTCTTGAGGTTGGCGACGTCGGAACCGCCGGTGGGTTCGGTGATGGCCAGGGCGCTGATCTTCTCGCCGGAGAGGACCTGCGGGATGATGCGGTCCTTCATCTCCTGGGTTCCGAGGGTGCGGATCGGCGGCAGGCCGATGCCGTGGCTCATCAGGCTGGCGTTGATGCCGCCGGCGCCATGGCGGGCCATCTCGGTCGAGGTGACGATGGACATGAAGGGGTCGGTGGGGATGCCGCCGTACTCTTCGGGCCAGCCAAGCCGCAGTAGGCCGATCTCGGAGGCCTTCTTGTAGAGCTCGCGCGGGAATTCGCCGGCCTC
>JANPKF010000188.1:0-1624 GCA_031425895.1 Caulobacteraceae bacterium
CCGCGAGGATCGCCGCCTCCAGGCCATCCGTGCCGCCAGGGGCGATGACGAAGGCGACGGGGACCTCGTCCAGCATCGGGTGGCGCTTGGCGACCACGGCCACCTCGCCGACGCCGGGCACTGACGCCACAACCCGCTCGATCTCCGACGCCGCGACGTTCTCGCCGCCGACCTTGAGCATGTCCTTGGACCGGTCGGCGAAATAGAGGTAGCCGTCCTCGCCGCGCCGGACGCGGTCGCCGGTGATGAACAGGCCGTCGGCGGTGAAGGCCTTCGCCGTGGCCTCGGGATCGCTGGCGTACTCCAGGAACAGGGACACCCCCCGGATGCCGCCGACCAGCAGGTCGCCGGTCTCGCCGACGGCCACGGGCTGCCCTTCATCGTCCAGCACATGGATGTCGTAGGCCGGCGATGGCCTGCCCATCGACATCGGGGCGTCGGGGGCGGTGGGCGAGCCGACCGTGCCGTGGGTCATGGTCTCGGTCATGCCCCACCAGCCGACGGTCTTGACCCCGAACAGGCGGTCGGTGGCGGGGTCGCAGATGCCGTTGCCGAAGTTGCGGTAGCTGTGTTTCGGGACCGGCAGCGGGGCGAGGGCCTTCAGGCAGAAGGGGATCATCGAGGTCCAGGTACAGCGGTGCTTCAGCGACACCGGCCAGAAGCGGCTGGCCGAGAACTTCGGCATCAGCACCGCCGTGCAGCCGGCCCAGAAGGCGGCCAGCACGGAATAGACCTGGGCGTTGGTATGGAACAGCGGCAGGTAGACGAGGTGGACGTCCTCCGGGACCAGGCCTTCGTTCTGGGCGCACATGCGGCCGCCCCAGAGGGCGTTGGCGTGGGTCCAGAGCACCGCCTTGGGCCGGGCTGTGGTGCCGCTGGTGTACTGGATGCCGAAGTGGGCCCAGGGGTCGTGGGGCCGGTCGGCCAGGGTGGCCGGGTCGGCGTCCAGGGCGGCGAAGGGCTCGAACCCTTCCGCCGACGCCGGCTCGCTGCTGTCGTTGTCGGTCACTACGGTCCAGGCCAGTTGCGGGGCCGCCTCGCGTACCAGCCCGGCCAGCATCGGCTGGGTGATGGCCCCGACCGCGCCGCTGTGCTCTGCGAAGTAGCGGACCTCGTCGAGGCTCGACTTCGTATTGGTCGTCACCGGCACGGCGCCGGCGTAGGCGCAGCCCAGCCAGCTGATCACCGACTCCGGACAGTTCTCCAGATGCACCAGCACCCGGTCGCCAACCTTCACCCCGCGCGCCTGCAGCCCGGCCGCCAGACGGCGCGCCGCATCGGCGAACTGGGCGTAGGACCAGGTCCGCCCCTCGCCCTCGAAGGGCTCCCAGACGAGGAAGGGGTGGTCGCCGCGCCAGGCGGCGCGGGCGTCGATCAGGCTGCGGATATCCATGCCCTCGAAGGGCGTCAAAGGTCTGGGCGCGGTCATGGTCGCAAGGGTCGCAAGCGCCCCTCCTCTCGTAAAGGCCGACGTGGCGTCAGAGCCGGCCTTTTGCAGCGGGGCCGCATCGGGCATCGTGATCCCATGACCGCAACCAAGCGCAACCCGACTCGCGAACGCCTGATAGAGGCGGCCTTCGCCGTTGTCGCCCGCGAGGGTCTGGAGGCGGCCAGCGTCAAGTCC
>JANPKF010000189.1:0-1883 GCA_031425895.1 Caulobacteraceae bacterium
CTGACCATGCTGGTCGGGCCTTCCGGTTGCGGCAAGACCACCCTGCTGTCGATCCTGTCGGGAACGCTGAAGCCCACAGGCGGCGACGTCGAGGTGATGGGTAACGTCATCACGCGCATGAAGGATTCGCAGAAGGTCATCCTGCGCCGGCGCCGGATCGGCTTCATCTTCCAGCAGTACAATCTGTTGCCAGCCCTGACGGCGGCCGAGAACGCGGCGATGGCCCTCGTCGCCGACGGCATGCCGCTGAAGGTCGCGGCCGAAAAGGCCCGCGTCGTCCTTGAGACGCTCGGCATGGGGCTGCACGCCGACAAGCTGCCCCGCCAGTTATCCGGCGGACAGCAGCAGCGCGTCGCTATCGCCCGCGCCATCGTTCACGAACCGGACCTTGTCGTCTGCGACGAACCAACCGCGGCTCTGGACGCAGACAGCGGACGCCAGGTCATGGAGCTCCTGAAAGACGCAGCCGGCGGGCCCGGCCGCGCCGTTCTGGTCGTGACCCACGACAACCGTATCTACCGCTACGCCGACCGGATCGTCGCCATGGAAGACGGCCGGATCGTCGGAGATAGCCGCCTTGGAACACTTCCGGAGGGGATTCATGCCCACTAGCCGCCGCCAGCAGATCCAGCGCCTGATCCTGCCTGCCATCGCGGGCGGGAGCCTGATCTTTGCCATCACGGCTGTTGTCAAGCCTGAGCGAACCCGCGCCGACCCGCCCGCTACGCCGCCCACGGCTGGCTATGCCTCGACCGTCGCGGGCCTCGGAACCATCGAACCGCAGTCCGAACTGATCGCGGTCGCGGCCGAGTCCCCGGGCGTGATCCGAAGCGTCCTCGTCCAGCCCGGCGACCGCGTGGCCCAGGGCCAGCCCTTGTTTCGTCTGGACGCCCGCTCCGCCCAGGCCGCCGTCGCGACGGCTGAAGCCGATGCAGCCTCCGCCCAGGCCGCCGCGCGTCAGGCCGAGATCGCCCTATCTGACGAACGCCAGCGGCTGTCGCTGTTCGAATCTGTTGAGGACGCCCGAGCCCTTTCCAGCGACGAGCTGGAACGCCGCCGCTTCGCCGTGCGCCGGGCCGAGGCGGCCGTCGCCCAGGCCCGAGCGGTGGCCCAGGCGGCGCGCGCCCAGACGCGAGCCCGCGCCGTCGATCTGGAGCGTCTGACCGTCGCCGCCCCGATCAGCGGCCGGATCTTCCGCGTCGATGTGCGCCCTGGCGAATTCGCGCCGACGGGCCCGACAGCGCAACCCCTTGTCGCCATGGGCGACGATAGCCGCCTGCATGTCAGGGCGGAGTTCGACGAGGCGGACGCCGGGCGACTGCGCCCGGGCGGGCGGGCCTATGGCACGCTGCGGGGTCAGCCCGACCGCCGCGTTCCCCTCACGTTTGTCCGCATCGAGCCGCAGGTGGTCGAAAAGCGCGCCCTGTCCGGTGGGTCCGAACGTGTCGACACGCGCGTTGTCGAGGCCATCTTCGCCTTCGACCCCGTCGCGAATCCGGCCTATCTCGGCCAGCGGATGGACGTCTTCGTCGAGGCCGCTCCCTCCCAGACCCAGGCGACCGTCCGGGCGGAGTCTGCGCGATGATCCGCACCGCTCTCCTCGTGACGACCGCAGGGGTGCTACTGTCAGCCTGTGCGAGCGACGGGCTGCCCGATCCGTCCCCCTTGCCTGCGCCCGAGGTCTGGACGATGGCCGCCCTGCCCATCGCCGGCACGGAGATCGACAGCTGGTGGACCGCGATCGGCGACCCCGTTCTGGACGGAATCGTGGAACGGGCCGGAGAAGCCCCGGATGTCCGTTTGGCGGAGGCCCGGTTGTTCGAGGCACGCGCGCGGCTGGGCTCCGCGCGGGCGGCCTTGCGACCGGAGATAGCCGGGCAGGC
>JANPKF010000190.1:0-1877 GCA_031425895.1 Caulobacteraceae bacterium
CGTAGCCGCCGCGCTGCTGGAGCACATTATCGCGGAAGCGCAAACGCGGGGGTATCGCCGGATCAGCCTGGAAACGGGCAGTGGCCCCGCCTTCGAGCCGGCGCTGGGCCTCTATCGCCGGCGCGGCTTCGTAAATGGAGAGGCGTTTGCAGACTGTGTAGCTTCCGCCTTCAATCAGTTCCTGCATCTGGATCTGGGCCGCGCATGATCCTTGAACCCGCCAAGGTCGCCATCCGCCGCCGCATCACCGACCTGTTCAACGATGCCTCGAAGGGCGAGCGCCCCATCCTGCGCCGCTCGGACGCCCTGTTCGCGACCGACTCCATCGCCTGGCGGGTCAATGGCGACATCGTCACCATGATGATCGGCGGCGTCTCCGGCCTGCTGCTGCAGATGCTGCATCCGGCGGTGCTGGCGGGGGTCTGGGACCACTCGGACTTCCGCTCCGACATGCACGGAAGGCTCAGGCGCACGGCCAAATTCATCGCTGTCACCACCTACGACCATGCGCGGCACGGGATCGCCGCTATCGACCGGGTGCGTGGCATTCACGACCGGATCGGTGGCGTCCTGCCCGACGGAACCCCCTACCGCGTCAGCGATCCCGCCCTGCTCGCATGGGTCCATGTCACCGAGGCGATCAGCTTCCTCAACGCCTGGATCCGCTATGCCGAGCCGAACATGCCCGTCGCCGATCAAGACCGGTATTTCGCCGAGATGGCCGTCGTGGCCGAGCGACTCTGCGCTGATCCCGTCCCACGCAACCGGGCCTCGGCCGAGGCCCTGATCCAGTCGATGCGCTCCGGCCTGCGCACCGACGCCCGCACGCGCGAGGTCGCGCAACTGGTGCTGAACCAGTCGGTCGGGGCCGCGCTCACGGACGCCGCCTCGGCTGTGATCATGCAGGCCGGCGTCGATCTCTTGCCTGACTGGGCGCAGGCGATGCATGGCCTGACGACGCCGCCGGTCGCCGTGGTCCGGGGCGGCGCCCATGCCCTCGCCCGCACCCTCGGCTGGGCCTACGCCGGCTCACCGAACCATGAGGTCTGGCCCGACGAAGTGACGGTCTGGCCGCGAGACTAAAGACCCGGTCCGGCTTCAGATCCGCCCGCGCAGCACGGCGGCGACCAGCCTCAGCCGCTTGACGAACTCCGGCGCATCCGGTCGCGTCAACGCGGCCGCGGCCACCGCCGGAAAGGCCTGCACGGGAAGAACGGCCAGCGCCCGGTTGGCGTCGGACCTCAGGCTTCTCGCCTGATCCGCCCGCCCCGTCTGGGCCAGCCCGCGGAGCCGGCCCGCCTCAATGGCCGCGCCGTCAAATCCCGGCCCGGCCAGCACACGCACCGCAGCCTGCATCGGTCCGACATAGAAGGCGTCCAGATCGTGCGGCTCGCCATGCACCCGGCCGATATGCGCCTCGATCAGGGCGTCGAAGGGCGCGCGATCCAGCCCGTGCCGCGCCACCACATCAGTCAGGGCCTCCAGCACCGGATGGCCCTTGCGAGCGGTTCCGGCGAAGACCCCGTCCATCTGCTCTCGCCACCAGACAAAGCGCATCTCGGCCAGCAGCGGCTGGGTCACCCGCGTCGGGATGGCCATCAGCTCGGCCTCGAACGCATAGAGAGTGATCAGGTCCGCGCGCAGCCGTTCGTCCGCCACGAACCGGCTCGCCAGCCACCGGTCGATGTCGGCGGCGCGGACCTGGCTGTCCAGACCGACCGGGAGGGTCAAGCCCGGCTTGCCGAGAGGGATCCACGCGCCAGCGCCCAACCGAACGCCAGCAGAAACACCGCCAGCGCGCCTTCGAGGGCCCGCTGAAACAGCCCCCCCAGTTCCACATCGGCGATGATCGCGGCGAACCCGGCCGCCGCCACGGC
>JANPKF010000191.1:0-2244 GCA_031425895.1 Caulobacteraceae bacterium
AGAACGCCGGGTTGATCCTCGGCATCAACGGCGGGCGGCATGTGAACCCCTATTTCGCCGGGGCCACGGTGTTCGCCTGGAGCGAGGTGCTGGACAAGGTCCTGCTGGAGCCGGGCGTCGGCGCCCTGCGCCTGCGGCTGCTGGCGACGAAGGACCGGCCCTGCGCCGATCTACCGGACAAGGACGCCGCCGGCGCCTACCCGGCCGAAGTCATCCTCGATTTCGACTACTGGGCGGCGGTTCCGGCCCGTGGCTGAGTTCGAGATCGATCCGGCCTTCATCGCCACCAGCCACGCGGTCGGCGACCTGCCCCTCTGCCACGTCCGCCTGCAGGATGACGCCCGCTATCCCTGGCTGGTGCTGATCCCTCGGCTGAGCGGACTGTCGGAGATCGAGCAACTGTCAGCCGGGGACCGGGCGCGGCTGATGGAAGAGGCGGTGCTTGCCGGCAAGGCGGTGCGGGTGCTCGGCGGCCTGTTCGATTTCGAGGTCGAGAAGCTGAACATCGGGGCCCTGGGCAATGTCACGGCCCAGTTGCACCTGCATGTCGTCGGGCGACGGGCGGAAGATCCGGCCTGGCCGGGGCCGGTGTGGGGCCATAGCGCGGCGGAGGCTTACGACGGCGTCGCCGATGCGGTGCTGGTGGCGCAAAAGGCGCTGGGGCTCTAGCGGGCGACAGTCGGGCCGCGCGTCACCAAGGCCGCCTGACTCAGTTCCGCCGCACGGTCACCGAGCGATTGGCGCCGGCTTCCCACAGGGTCCCGCTCCAGCCGCCGCCGGCAGGATCCAGCTGCAGGATCGAGGCCTCCCGCGCGCCCCTTGGGGTGAAGCGGATGTAGACGCCGCCGCTGGCGGTGCGTTCGATACTGTCGACCAGGCCGACCTTGCCGACCGGCTGGCCGGGGGTCATCGACCGCCAGGCGCCTTCCAGCATCACCCCACCCGTGCCCTTGTCGACCAGCTGCAGCCCGTACAGCGTCCGCCCGTCCGGTCCCCGCACCACCCAGCCGCCGTCGAGCGGCCCCTGCAGGCCCTGGGCGGCGTTGAGCCCGCCCCGGATGCGGCTTTCGTAGGCCTGTTCGACAGCCGTCGGCGGGGCCTCGGGCGTGCGGTACAGCTCGTCGATCATCACCGGCCGGTCCAGTTGCGGCAGGCGCGAGACCGGCGGCGGGGCCACGTAAGGGGTCGGGGAAGAATAGATCGGGGGCGGCCGGTAGGCGGGCGCCGGGGCGGTCGTCGGGAGGGCCGGCTGGGGCAGAGAGCCGCCGTCGCCCGGGTCCTCGGCGTCGCCATCGGCGCTTTCGGCGGCGGCGGCGTCGATATTGGACTGAGAGGCCGCGGCGGCGTCCGGCGCGGTGGCGGTCGGCGTCTCGGCCGCGTCATCGTCCATGCCCTGGCTGGCGGCCAGCCCGGAAAGCACATCGCCGATGGGATCTGACGAGGTCGGCTGTGCCTGGGCCATCACCGGCCCGGCCAGCAGCGCCATCAGGGCGGCGAGCGCAATCGGTCCCCTCATGTCGCGTCAGCCGCCGAAATCGCCTCGGACACCGCCACCAGCCGCTCGGCCTGCGACAGGTGCAACAGCTCGGCCATACGGCCGTCGACCCGGATGGCACCCTTGCCGGCGTTCTCGGGCAGGGCGAAGGCGGCGATGACGCTGCGGGCCCAGTCGACTTCGCCGGGGGCCGGCGAGAAGACCAGGTTGCAGGGCTCGATCTGCTTGGGATGGATCAGGGTCTTGCCGTCGAAGCCGAACTGCACGCCCTGCCGGCAGACGTCGATCAGGCCCTCGATGCTCTCGATATCGTTGTAGACGCCGTCGAGGATGGTCAGGCCGTGGGCCCGGGCGGCCGCCACCGACAGGCTGAGCGGACCCCAGAAGGGGGCGCGATCGGCCGTCTGATGGCAGCGCATCTCCTTGGCCAGGTCGTTGGTGCCCATCACCCAGGTCGTCAGGCGCGTGTCCTTCGCCGTGGCGGCGATCTCGTTGAGGGCAAACAGGGCGGCGCAGGTTTCGATCATCGCCCACAGCTTGGTGCCCGCCGGCGCCTTTTCGATGGCGGCGTCGTAGGCCTTCACATCGGCGGCGCTGCTGACCTTGGGAACCAGGATGGCGTCGGCGCCGGATCCGGCCGCGATGGCCAGGTCGTCGGCGCCCCAGGGGGTGTCGAGGCCGTTCGTGCGAATGACGAGTTCACGGCGACCGAAACCGCCGGCCTTGACCGCCTCCACCGCCTGCATCCG
>JANPKF010000192.1:0-8259 GCA_031425895.1 Caulobacteraceae bacterium
GATGGGCGGCATGGCCATGAGGCCGGGGAGGCCGCAGAGGAAGGCGACCACGGCCGCCACCAGGGCGCCGCGCCAGCCCTTGGCCAGCCAGTCGAGACGGGATTCGAGGCTCATGGACTGGTTGATAGCATTGGCTTGGACCTGCACATAACTCTGCTCGCCTGATCCGATTTCCACTTCCGCCAAACCCGCTCTATTAGGGGCCTATGAGCACCCCAGACTATTCCATCGTCGTGCCCGTCTATGACGAAGGCGAGGCCGCCCCCCTGCTGGCCCGCGAGATCGCCGCCGCGTTCGGCGACCGGTCCTACGAGATGATCTTTGTGAACGACGCCAGCAAGGACGACACCCAGGCGCAACTGACCGCGCTGAAGGGGGAGTTCCCGCAGCTGCGGGTGCTGGCCCACCGCAAGAACAGCGGTCAGAGCCGGGCCATCCGCTCTGGCATCATCGAGGCCCGGGCCCCGATCATCGTCACCCTCGACGGTGACGGCCAGAACGACCCGGCCGATGCGCCGCGCCTGGCCGAACGACTGAAGGCCTCTCCGCGGGAGCTGGCCCTGGTCGGCGGCGAGCGGGTCAAGCGGCAGGACAGTGAGGCCAAGCGCTGGGCCAGCCGCTGGGCCAACCGCATCCGCCGGCGGCTGCTCAACGACAATTGCAACGATACCGGCTGCGGGCTGAAGGCCTTCCGGCGCGAGGCGTTTCTGCGGCTCCCCTATTTCGATCACATCCACCGCTACCTGCCGGCCCTGATGCTGCGCGAGGGCTATGAGGTGGCGTTCGAGCCGGTCAACCATCGTCACCGCGAGACGGGGGTTTCGAAGTACAACAACTGGGGTCGGCTGAAGGCCTCGGTCAGCGATCTGCTGGGCGTCATGTGGCTGAACACCCGGGCGCGCAATCCGCTGGGCGTCGACGAGGTCTGAGCGGCCGTTATCGAAGCGGGCTACGATTATAACCCGGCTCGCCGGCCGCAAGGCCATGGCCGCAGGCGGCGGCGTTGAATTGCTTGAGAAAACTGTGCCCGGCCTGTGGGTCGGGGCTGTGCGAATGTAGCCCGCGGCGTCGGTCCGGCGTAGCCCGGATGTCAGCGAATGTAGGTCGGTTGAGGCGACGGTCTGGCTACATCGGGCGCCGCATGGCCCCCCTCGATGCGGCGCCTTTGCGCAGCCCCTGGAGCCCCCTCGAAAATGGATATGCCTAGACATATTCATCGACGCGGCGCTTGACTGCGATCTACAATTGTAGCCCCATGGATTTATAACTGTAGTCCGGAGGTCCCGCGATGCGTACCGCCCTCATTCTCCTGCCGCTGATCCTCCTCGCCGCCTGTGACGGCAAGACGGCGGGGGAGCGCTACAAGGCCCGCGCGGCGGCGATCGATCCGCCGCACCTGTGGTCGGTCGAGGTCGTGCCGGCCCAGGCCGGGGTGGTGGCGGTCAAGCTCTGCGCCGACAGCCGTATCCAGGAGGGCCTGGCCCGGCCGGCGGTGACGGCGGCCGGGGCGGGTTGCCGGCCGATCGGGACGGAAGTGGTCTCCGGCGACACCCGCATCCAGCGCTGCGAGCTGAACGGCGAGACCTGGGTGACGACGGCGGCGGTCAAGGGCGACCCGGCCCGTGACTTTACCTCGGTGCAGACGGCCGAGCCGGTCAGCGGGGCGGGGGGATACAGCCAGACGCGGCGGTACCAGTTGATCGGCGAGTGCCCGAAGGACTGGAACGTCGGCGACAGCACCGACCAGCAGGGGCGGCATGTGAAGGGGCAGTCGGGGTTGCTGGCGCTGATCGGGGGGTAGGCGCGCCGCCATGGGTGGAACAAAGATCGAAGCGCGCGCTTAGCTATCTTCTGCGCGGCCCTCTCGCCGCGTATAGCCGAGAGATCATGCTTCCCTTCCCAGACGATCGGGCCGTTCGCCAGGCCCTTGCCGCCTATCAGTCGCCCGACCCCCGGCAAAGCGTCTGGGAGCTGTGGATCACCGCCCTGCCGCTGGCCATCCTTTGGATTGCGGCGGCGAACGGCGTCGCCCACGGCCACTGGTGGACCCTGCTGCTGGCCCTGCCGGCCGGCGCCTTCCTGGTGCGCCTGTTCCTGATCCAGCACGACTGCGGCCACCGCGCCTGGTTCGCCTCGCCCGCCGCCAACGACTGGACCGGCCGCGTGATCGGCGTGCTGACGGTGACGCCTTACGACTACTGGCGGCGCACCCACGCCATCCACCACGCCACCTCGGGCAACCTCGACCGGCGCTCGGTGGGCGGGGTCGAGACCCTGACGGTCGAGGAGTACCGCGCCCTGCCGCCGCTGCGGCGGGCGGCCTATCGCTTCTACCGCAATCCGCTGGTCATGCTGGGCCTGGGTCCCGTCTATGTGTTCGCCCTGCAGCAACGTATCCCCCACGGCCTGATGAAGGACCCCGCCGCCTGGCGCAGCGTGCTGGGCAACAACCTCGGCCTGGCGGTGCTGATCGGCTGCGAGATCGCCCTGACCGGCTCGCTCCTGGCCCTGCTGGCCCACCTGGCCATCGTCGTGGTGGCGGCCACCATCGGGGTCGGGCTGTTCTATGTGCAGCACCAGTTCGAGGACGCCTCCTGGCGGCGCCAGTCCGAATGGACCGCCCTGGACGCCGCCCTTCACGGCAGCTCGCACCTGACCATGCCGCCCCCCCTGCGCTGGCTGACCGCCAACATCGGGGCCCACCACATCCACCATGCGGCGGCGCGTATCCCGTTCTACCGGCTGCCGGACGTGATGCGGGATCATCCGACGCTGACCGGGCGGCAGGTGGACCTGGCGGGGGCGTGGCGGGCGCTGCGGCTGGCGCTGTGGGACGAGGGGGAGGGGCGGCTGGTGGGATTTGCGCGGGCGCGGGGCAGACGCTGATTTGAGCCTGACGCGGCAGGGCCAACCCGTGTGAGGCTCCAGCGTGACCCACACTAACGGACCTGGACTGTCCGCTCCTGCGACCTTGTGGTCGTGGGTTTGATTCGCCAACCGCGCCGGTGCGGATCAGCTCGCGTCGCTCCTCCAGCCCACGGCGAAGCCTGGCCAGCGTCCTGGCGGCATGCTCATTCGTCTGGTCGGCGTCCTGTAGGCGGCGACGCCAGCCTGCAGATGCGAGCCATCTCACGCGGCGTGGGGCCTGGCATCTGCGGCTGCGGGTAGCGCTCTTCCAGGAACTCGGCGATCACCTCACACGCCGGCAGTGGCAATCGGAGGGCCTTGGCCAAGCCGCTTCGTCCCCGGAAGCGAAAGAGACATCTCCAAAGGGCGCCCCGGGTTCACTCGCCGACCCTCAGCTCTGGTCGGCCTCGGGGCCACCGGCCCGCTCCACCCCCCGCAGCACGTCCAGTTCCGCCGCCAGGTCTTCCAGCCGGTAGGGCTTGGCCAGAAGCCTCAACCCTTCCTCAGCCGCCGTGATCGCCGCGTCGCTGTAGCCGGTGGTCAGCAGGATCGGCATTCCCGGGCGCAGCGTCGCGATGCGGCGGGCCAGACTGACGCCGTCCATCTCGCCCGGCATGACCATGTCAGAAAAGACCAGGTCAAAGGGCTCGTCGGCCTCGATAAGGTCCAGGGCGCTGCCGGCGGTGGGGGCGCGGCGGAATTGCCAGCCGAGTTCCTCGAACATCTGGCACACGAAGGCGGCGACACCCTCGTCGTCCTCGACGATCAGCACCCGGCCGCCTTCGCCCGTGACCAGCGGGCCGCTGGCCGCCTTGCGTGCGGGCAAGAGCTTTTCGGAACGGGGCAGGTAGAGAAAGACCTTGGTGCCGTGCCCAGGCTCGCTCTCGAGGCGGATCTCACCGCCGGAGGCGCGGATGAAGCCGTAGACCTGCGAGAGGCCGAGGCCTGTCCCCTTGCCGACCTCTTTGGTGGTGAAGAAGGGCTCGAAGACGCGGGAGAGAACGTCCGGGGTCATGCCGGCGCCGGTGTCGCAGACGCCGAGTTTGACGAAATCGCCCTTGAGGCCGGGTTCGTTCATCCCCGGGTGGTTGCCGGCCACGATATGGATGACGCCGCCGCCCGGCATGGAGTCGCGGGCGTTGACAGCCATGTTGAGCAGAGCGACCTCAAGCTGGTTAGGGTCGATTTCGACCGGCCAGAGGTCGGGCGGAATATCCATCTCCACCCTGATATCCTCTCGCAGGGAGCGGTCGAGCAGCAGGCGCATGCCCTCCAGCCGCTCGGCGATGTCGACGACCTCGGGATGAAGGGGCGATCGGCGGGCGAAGGCCAGCAATTGGCGGGTCAGGCTGGCGCCACGGTCCAGCGCCTGGCGGATGCCCTCGCGCAGGCGGGTGCGGCGGGCCTCGTCGGTGGTGCGGTCGAGCAGGTCGAGGCCGCCCGAGGCGACCATCAGCATGTTGTTGAAGTCGTGGGCGACGCCGCCGGTCAACTGGCCCATGGCCTCCATCTTCTGGCTCTGGCGCAGGGCTTCCTCGGCCTTCTCGCGCTCGGCGATCTGGAAGGCGAGGTCCTCGTTCCTGGACTGCAGCAGGCGGTTGGCGCGCACGGAGGCGGCCTGGGCCGAACCCAGAACGATGATCAGCAGGCTGGCCATGAGGACGAGCAGGGCGATGCCACCGTGGCGGGCGACGACGGTCAACCAGGGCTCGGGCCGGGTGCGCAGGTAGACGAGGCCGATGGTCTGGCCATCCTGCACGATCGGGGCCTTTGCGGCGGTGCGGCCGTCCCGGCCGTGGCCGCTGCGGGCCTCCTCCCAGGTGGCGACATAGGCGCCGGGGCGGCCATAGCGGGCGATGCGCTGGCCCTCGGCGTCGAAGATGTTGGCCGCCTCGATGTCCGGGTTGGCGCCCATGGCGTCGACGTACTCCCGGGCCGCGGCCCGGTCCTCGAAGAAGACGGCGGCGCTGGCGGTGGCGGCCAGCACCTGGGCCTGGGCGTCGAGATCGCGGCGCAGACGGTCGCGGTAAATGTCCTCGGAGTAGAGGCCGATCAGGACGCCCGCGACCAGCAGGGCGACGGCGCTGAGCAGGGTCAGGGCCTGTTTCCACTGGCGGATGACGGGCAGGCGGTCGGGCATCAGGCCCTCCGCCGGACGCTGAGGGCCAGGCCCATCAGCTTGGAACTGATGGTCAGGCCGTTGTCGGCCGCCTGCTGGTCGTCGATGACGAAGCGGACGCGGGCATCCTTGATGACGAAGTGGACGATGCCCTTGGCCCCCTGCTGGCGCGCGCCGTCGGTGACGGTCAGCACAGGAGCGCCGCGCACGGCCTTCAGGGCGTTGGCGACGGCCTGGCTGTTCTGTTGGCCGAGGTAGAGGACGTGGCAGTCGCGGCTGGCGGCGGCGATGCGGCGGACGACGATGGGGTGCTCAGTCATCCGCTGGCCGGACGCGGCCTTGTCGAGCAGGCTGCCGAAGGGATCGGGGCCAACCACGCAGATGACAAAGGGGGTTTGCTCACCGGTGAACGTGCGGCCCGGCCAGTCGATGAACGGGGCCAGCTTGGGCAGGTAGGCGGCCTTGACGGGATACTCGAGCGACTGAGCCCAGGCCGCGCCGGCGAACAGCAGGGCGCCAACCAGGGCGGCGGCCCGGGTCGTCCATCCCGCCAGGAGGCGCGCGTGACCCGACAATCAGTAGCTCCAACGCAGGCCGATTTGCACCGTACGCCCGATCTGCCTGCGTGTTCCGGCATTGTCGGATTCGAAGTGGCGCTCGTCGAGCAGATTGGCGCCGCTGAGCGACAGCTCGACCTTGTCGTTGAGCCGCCAGCCGAGGCGGGCGTCGGCCTCGACGTAGGCGGGGACGGTGCGCAGGTCGTCGACGGCGCGCAGGGAGATATCGATATCGACGGCCTCGGTCAGGTCGAACTGCGAGCGCAGGGTGGCCTGGAAGTCCGGATCGTCGCCGGCCGAGGCGATACCGCTGAGGTCGCGGCTGCCGGGCTTGAGCTCGAAGTCCTTTTCCATGGCGAACAGGCCGGCGCTGAGCCGCCACATGGGGGTGACGTCCCAGGTCCCCCAGACTTCCGCCCCCCAGGTCCTGCCGCGGGCCGAGTTGGCCAGCTGGATGGGGAAGGTGAAGCCGGGGCCAATGTCGGCGGTCCGCAGGTCGTCGTAGTCGTTGTAGAACAGCGACACCGACAGGGTGGTGGTGGCGGTCGGCTGGCCGCGGTAGCCCAGCTCGTAGGCCCACAGCTCCTCACGGATGAAGGCGCCGCCTTCGAGGAAGCCGGGGGCGGTCAGGTTGCGGTCGATACGCGACGGGATGCGGACGGCGCGTGACGCCGCCCCCCAGAGGAAGGCGTTGTCGCTGACCCGCCAGCCGAGGCGCAGGGAGGGCAGGGGCTCGAGGTCGCGGAAGGTCCCCGTCTCCAGCTTGAGGCCGAGGGTGAGGATCAGGTCCTCGCGCAGCCGCCACTGATCCTGCACAAACAGGTTGGCCGAATAGAGTTCGCGCTGTTCGGGGTCGAGGAAGGCAAACGAGCCCGGTGGGCTGATCACCTCGTCGTCGATGAAGCGGTAGCCAGCGCCCCAGACGACGTTGTGGTTCTCGAACGGGGTGACAGCGTGCTGCAGGGCGATGTCCCAGGTCTGGGTGTCGCTGTCGACGCCACTCAGCTCGTGGCGGATGTTGCGGTCGTAATAGGCCTGGACCTCCAGGCTGTTGGCCTCGCCGAAGGCATGGGCCCAGCGGCCCAGGATGTTGCCGCCTGTGAAATCGCCGCCGACCGGGCCGCCCTCGATGCTGCGGCTGTACCAGTCGCCCTGGACGGTGAGCTTGTCGGAGCCGACGCGCCAGTCTGTGCGGAAGCCGAGCTGGCCGCCTTCCAGTTCGTCGCCGGTTTCTGCGCCGGTGGGCAGGAAGCTGGAGCGGCGGGCCAGGCCGCTGGCATAGATGCGCCAGGCGCCGGACTCGCCGAACTGGCCGCCCTGGCGGATGGTGGCGTGACCGTCGGCCTCCCCGAAGGCGGCCTCGATGGCCAGGCCCTGGCTGTCGAAGGCGCTCTTCGAGACCACGTTGATGACGCCGTTGACGGCGTTGGCGCCGTAGAGGGCGCCGCCGGGGCCGCTGATCACCTCGATGCGGTCGATTTCGCCGAGCGGAATGTCGTGAACGTCCCACTGCACGCCCGAATAGAGGGGCGTGTAGATGCTGCGGCCGTCGATCATGACCAGCAGCTTGTTGGCGGTTTCCTTGGAATTGAAGCCGCGGGCGGTGATGGCGTAGTTGGCGCTGTCGATCTGCTGGACCTGCAGGTTGGGGGCCAGGCGCAGGGCGTCCGGCAGGGTCTCGGCGGCCGAACGGCGGATATCGGCCCCGTCGATGACGTAGACGGCGGCGGCGGCCTCGCCGACCGATTCGGGACGGCGCGAGACTGAGGTGATCTGCAGGTCGGTCAGCTCCTCGAGGCTGAGGCGATTGAGGTCGGGCCCTTCGACGACGCCGTCAGCGGCCCGCGCCGCGCCGGCCGCCAGGGCGCAGGCAGAGACGAGTGCAAGGCCAACATGTCCAAAATGCCTGCTGATCAATGCCGCCCCGACCCTGAACTGTTTCTAGAGGCGCGCGCGCGTCCGCACGCACTTGCCCTTTGTCGACGGCAACGCAATTGGCCGTCCCAAGGTTCCTGGTGATTTCGCAGGCCGGGCGAGGTCGCTTCACCGGCCGGTCGAAGTGCGTTAACCCTAGCGCCTACGCCGGCTGCGCCGGATGCGAGAAGGGGGCTTTGCCATGTTTGCCGCGTTTCCGCTGCTGGCCATTCCGGTGGTCGTCTACAATCTGCTCGTCCTGACCATGGGCGGGTTCGGGTCCCAGGACATCCAGATGCAGATGACCGGGCCGCTGTTCACCATCACCATGACCTCGGGCTCGCCCTGGGCGGTCAGCCTGTCGGACCTGCTGCTGGCCGGCAGCCTGGTGGTGCTGTTCATCGAGCTGCTGAAATCGACGACCAGCCGGCGCATCGCCATCATCAACCACTCGCTGTCGATGCTGCTGTTCATCGTCTGCCTGGTGGAGTTCCTGCTGGCCCCGGCTTTCGCGACCTCCACCTTCTTCCTGATGACGGTGATGGTGCTGCTGGACGTGCTGGCCGGGTTCATCGTCACCATCGTCGCGGCGCGGCGGGATGTGGACTTCGGCGTCGGCAACGACGGGGTCTGATCCGGAGCTTCCAGGAGGCTTGCCTTCCCTCAACACCGCTCATCCCGGCGAACGCCGGGACCCAGATCGTAGAGCGCGGTGAGAGGGGGGCGTGCCCTTGGGCACGGTTGTTGTTTCGAGACGTGGGC
>JANPKF010000193.1:0-4500 GCA_031425895.1 Caulobacteraceae bacterium
CCAGCCGTCGGACAACCAGTGGGCCGCCGTGTCGTAGCCGCCATCGGCGATGAAGGCGAGCCAGTCGCCGCAGGTCACCAGCCGGTCGGCGAGCGCAAAGGGCTCCAGCCAGACTCTCTGGCGCGGGCGTTCGCAATCGAAAGCGAAACCGCCCTGCCCTGCCCCGATCTCGATCAGGCCGCCCTCGTGGGTAATCCAGCCCAAAGGTTTTAGCGCCGGACCGGCGGCGGACTTCAGGTCGGTGCGGTAGGCAGGCGCGCCCGGGTGCAGGGCGAAGAGGCTGAGGATATCCATCAGGAGGAGCTCCTGGTGCTGCTCCTCGTGGTTCAGGCCCAGTTCCAGCAACGGCGCGAGATCATCGATCAGGTTGGAAGGCGCTTCAGCAAACATCCGCGCCAGGGCTTCATCGACGCGCAGGCGCCAATCGATGACCGCCTGCACGCCGGGCCGGGTGACGAGGCCGCGATCGGGACGCGGGTGTCGATCGCCGACAGCCTCGTAATAGCTGTTGAACAGGAAGCGGGCGTTCTCCGGCGCCTCCGGCGCATAGCCATGCGGCCGGAGGATGAACTCGTCGAAGAACCAGGTCGTATGAGCCAGATGCCACTTGGTCGGGCTGGCGTCAGGCATGGCCTGGGGCTGCATGTCCTCGGCCGACAGCGGCGCAGCCAGATCCAGGGTTCGGTGTCGAACCCTTGCCAGCGACAGAGCCAGCGTCTCGCGATCGTCGGTGTCGAATGCCATCCCGCTTCTCCCAACGCGCAAGACGGCGTAACGCTCCGCCCCGATGCGCGAGAACATATAGGGACCAAACACCGTTCGGCTAGAGGCTGGCAGCCAAAGAAAACGGCCGGCCGCCTTTCAGCGACCGGCCGTATCTTTCGGTGTGTCGGCGCCTAGAGCAGGAAGCGCGCCGCCGTCAGGGTATGGGCGCCGTTGATCAGCACCTCGAAGTCGGCCGCGCCATCGCCGTTCACGTCACCGAAGACGTGGGTGTCGACGCCATCGAACTCGTAGCGCAGCTGGCCGGCGACGCTGGTAAAGGCGCCTGTGCCGATGAAGCTGAACGCCTGGTCGGCGGCGACGCCGGTGTTGGCGTCGATCGGGCGCAGGTCGATCTGGTCGGTCGCGTCGAAGTCGGTGATGACATCGCGCACACCAGCGCCGACGCCGCTGTCGGACAGCGCCTGCAGGACGAAGAAGTCCTTGCCCGCGCCGCCGGTCTGGGTGTCGGACCCGGCGCCGCCGTAGAGGTAGTCGTTGCCGTCACCGCCCAGCAGGAAGTCGTCGCCGGCCTCGCCGTACAGCTTGTCGTTATCGGCGCCGCCGTCGAGGGTGTCGCCGCTCAGGCCACCCCGCAGGGTGTCGGCCCCGGCCACGCCGAAGATCGTATCGGCCCCGGCCCCGCCGTTGATGGTGTTGCCGAGCGCGTTGCCCGTGCCGGTGAACGAACCGGCGCCGGTGTAGAGCATGATCTCGACATTGTCAGCGAGGGTCAGGCTGGACAGCGCGGTCTTGACCGTGTCGGTCGTGCCCCCACCGACGGATTCGACGACGACGTCGCCGACGCTGTCGACGATGTAGGTGTCGTTGCCGACGCCACCGGTCATGGTGTCGTCTCCGCCCTGGCCTTCGAGGGTGTCATTGCCCTCGTTGCCGAACAGGCTGTCGGCGCCGGCGCCCCCGAACAGCTTGTCATCGCCGAGCCGTCCCTCCAGCACATCGGCGTCCGAACCGCCGGTGATGCTGTTGGCCAGGTCGTTGCCGATCCCCGTCACGCCACCCACGAAGGTAAAGCTCAGGTTCTCGACGTTGCTGGTCAGGGTGTAGCTGTTCAGCAGGCTGATGACGCTGTCGGTCCCGGCGTTGAGCACCTCGGTGACGACGTCGCCGACGTCGGTGACGAAGTAGATGTCATTGCCCGCCTCGCCCTGCATGGTGTCGATACCCTCGCCACCGCGGAGGGTATCGGCGCCCTGGCCGCCCAGCAGCAGATCGTCGCCGAGACCGCCGTTGAGCTGGTCGTCGCCGGCCAGGCCGCTGAGCGTGTCATTGCCGGTCCCGCCGGTGATGACGTTGGCCAGCGACGTGCCCGTGCCGACGAAGTCGCCCGTGCCGTTGAAGGTCAGGTTCTCGAAGACGCTGGAGAGGATGGTGTAGCTGTTCAGGCTGGTGACGATGGTGTCGACCCCGCCGCCGACGTCGCTGATCACATCGCCGGCGCTGTCGACATAGTAGGTGTCGTTGCCGGCGCCGCCCTTGAGGTTGTCGTCGCCGCCGCCGCCGATCAGCTCATCATTGCCGTCGTTGCCGTTCAGCGTGTCGTCGCCGAGTCCGCCGATCAGTGTGTTGGCGAGGGTGTTGCCGTTGGCGGTAAAGCTGGTCGAGCCGGAGAAGGTCATGTTCTCGACCATGGTCGCCAGGGTGTAGGCGCTGATGCCGCTGACGATGACGGTGTCGATGCCGACCCCGGACTCGGTGATCACGTCGCCGCTGTTGTCGACGAAGTAGGTATCGGCTCCGAGGCCGCCCTGCAGGGTGTCGGCTCCGGCCCCGCCGTCCAGGATATTGTCCATGGCATTGCCGACGATGGTGTTGGCAATGGCGTTGCCCGTGCCGCTGACCGCCGAGCCGATCAGGTTCAGCCGCTCGATCTCCTGGCCGGCGCCAAGGGTGTAGTTCACCGAGGCGTTGACGATATCGGAGCCGCCGCCGACCGCTTCGACGATGACTTCGGTCCCGATCGACACGGTGTAAATGTCATTGCCCGCGCCGCCGATCAGGGTGTCCAGTCCGCCGCCGCCGACAAGGATGTTGTTCCCCGCGTTGCCGGTCAGGGTGTTGTCGCCCGTGTTGCCGGTCAGGTTGATGTTGCCGATGCCGGTCGCCGTCATGTTCTCGACGTTGGCCGACAGGATGTAGCTCGCGCTGGTCTCGACGGTGTCGGTTCCCCCGTCCTCCAGTTCCGTCACGATGTCGGTGGCCTGGCCGACGACATAGGTGTCGTTGCCCGCGCCGCCGATCATGGTGTCTGCGCCGGCCAGACCGTCGATGCGGTCATCGCCGGTCCCGCCGGTGATGATGTTGGCCAGCGAGGTGCCCGTGCCGATGAAGTTGCCCGTGCCGCCGAAGGTCAGGTTCTCCAGCGTCGTCGAGGACAGGACATAGGTGTTCAGGGTGGTGACAACGGTTTCGACGCCGCCGGTGTCCTGGATCACATCGCCCACGTCATCGACATGGTAGGTGTCATCGCCGAGACCGCCCCTCATCAGGTCGGCGCCGAGGCCGCCGTCGATGATGTTGGCATACTCGTTGCCGGTGATGGTGTTGGCCAGGGCGTTGCCCGTGCCCACCAGCGCGCGACCCAGCAGGGTCAGGCGCTCGACATCCGACGTCAGCGTGTAGTCGATGGTGCTGTAGACCAGGTCATCGCCTTCGTTGAACGCCTCGGACACCACATCGTTTTCAGAGTCGACGAAGTAGGTGTCGTTCTGGGCGCCACCCTCCATGAGGTCGCCGCCGCCCCTGCCGTCCAGGATGTCATTGCCCGTGCCGCCGACCAGATGGTCGGCATTGTCAGTACCCGTCAGGCTGTCGTTGCCGGCCTGGCCCTGGAAGTCGACCGCCGCGGGGGCATAGGCCACATCCGGGACCACGGTGTTGTTCGAGGCGTTGGTGACGACGCTGTTGACCACCACACTGCCGGTGGCCGTGCCGTTGATCCCCTCGACCGTGTAGTCGAATGAACCCGTGACGCCAGACGCCAGGATGATCAGGCGGCCGTCTACCAGGCTTAAAGTCAGGCCGGACGCCCCGGAGACACTGATCACGAGCGGCGCACCGTCCTCCGGCGAGAACTCGTCGTTGAGCAGCAGGACGGAAGCATCGATCGAAGAGGCGATCCCTTGGGTGACTTGCAGGATATCGTTCCGCGCATTGGGAACGGCGTCGTCGATCACGCCCAAGGGGACCGTGCCATCGGCGAACTGGAACATCTCCACACCGACCAGCTTGTCAGTGCCGTCAGGTGAATCGACGCGGATATCGCGGATGTATAGCTCACCGCCGTCATAGAAGGTGACGTAGTCGGACTGGTTGCCCGTGAAGACGGCCAGATCGTCGCCGTCGCCCCCGTCGATGATGTCATTGCCCGAACCGGCTTCGAGGATGTCGTCCCCGGCTTCGCCATACAGCTCGTCGGTCCCGCCACCCGCGACGATGCGGTCATTGCCGTCGCCGCCGTACATCAGGTCGTCACCGCTGAAGGCCGGATTGCTCTCGGCCGCCGCGTTGTCTTCCTCGTAGGTGATCTCGCCGCTGAAGCCATTGGCGCCGGTGATGCCGAAGAGCCCGTCACCAAGCAGCAGGTCGGCGCCCTCGCCGCCCTCCAGGGTGTCGCCGCCGGCGCCGCCGGCCAGGATGTTGTCCTGATCGTCGCCGGTCAGGAAGTCGTCACCGTCGCGACCGGACAGATTCTCGAACCCGCTGGCGATGACCGTG
>JANPKF010000194.1:0-6312 GCA_031425895.1 Caulobacteraceae bacterium
TCTTCGACATCCCGACCGACAACCTGCTGCCCGCGCCGCTGATCGCCAACGATATTCGCGACTACTACGGTCGCAAGGCCAGCGAGCTGATGATCGTCTCGCCCGACGTCGGCGGCGTTGTTCGCGCCCGCGCCCTGGCCAGCCGCCTCGGCTGTGACCTGGCCATCGTCGACAAGCGTCGCTCGGGCCCCGGCCAGAGCGAGGTGATGAACATCATCGGTGACGTCTCGGGCCGCAGCTGCATCCTGTTCGACGATATCATCGACAGCGCCGGCACCCTCTGCAACGCCGCCAAGGCGCTGACCGAACACGGCGCGACCGAGGTTTCGGCCTACGTCACCCATGGCGTTCTGTCCGATCCGGCCAACCAGCGCATCGCCGACAGCGTGCTGCGCGAAGTGGTGGTTACCGACAGCATCGAGCAGCCCGACCTGATCCGCGGCAACAGCAAGATCCGGCTTCTGTCGGCGGCTTCGTTAATCGGCGAAGCCATCCGCCGCATCGCCAACGAAGAGTCTGTCTCCAAGCTCTTCGATTGATTGGCGAATTTCCCGCGTAACAAAACGCGGCCCGTCAAGCTATGGTTAACGCCCGGCCGTCACATTCCCGCCCGGAGCGACATGCTATTGACCACCCTGAGGGCTCCGGGGAAAGCTTGCAATCATGACCAACAGATCTTCCGTGCTGGCCGGCCTTGCGGCCCTTGCCGCGACTTTCGTGCTCGCCGCCTGCTCGACCGCAGAGCCGCCGCCCGCCGCTGTGCTGCCGCCGGCGCCGCCGCCGCCGCCGGCCATCAACCTCTCGGCCTCGCTGTTCGAGGAAGCCAGCGCCTGGCGCGGCTACATGAGCCGAGCCGCCGCCACCCCGACCACCTTCCCGGACGCGACCACGGTCGCCAGCTCCCTGCGGGCCGGTGCGTCCTATGAGACCAAGCAGCTGCTGCGCGGCTCGATCGCCTACGCCGCCGTGATCGCCCTGCAGGACCAGGCCTACGTCGCCAACATCCGCACCTATGCCGTCGACCCGGCCCAGCGCCAGCGCATCGCCGCCCAGATCCTCGCCAACCCCTACACCGTCACCAACTACCCCGGCGCCGATCGCGCCGCCGGCCTGATCATCTCGGCGCTCGGCAATGACGGCACCAAGGTGCTGCTGACCGGCCGGGCCGTGAAGCAGTCGGCCTATGACGTCCAGCGCCAGAAGTGGTCCAAGGAATTCGTGCCCAACCGCGAAGGCCGCCTGGCCGACGTGCGCACCCTGTCCTCGACGCCCATTCGCGGCGATATCGATGAAGTCGGCCGTATGCAATCGGCCAGCCTGAACGGCGGCTCCGCCACCGGCCCCGACGGCATCGTCAGCCAGTCGGCCGCCGCCCCCTACTCGCCCGTCGTGGTCCGCGGCCTGGCTCTGGCCGCCCTGGCGGCTCTGGGTGAAGCCGGCGACGAAAAGCTGGTCGCCCTCGGCCCGCTGTTCACCGACGAGCCCTCCATGTTCTGCCTGAACATGTCAAAGCTGATGCTCTACCAGTGCCTGGCCGCCGCCAAGCCGCACTACGAAGACGTCTTCTGCCTTGGCCAGCACGTGCTGATCGACACCGGGCAATGCACGCTGAAGAGCGCCGGCGCCCCGATGCCGATCGAACCGCCCAGGCCCGTCGTGGTCGCCACCAAGGCCCCGGCGCCCAAGGCTCCTGCCAAGCCGGCCTCCAAACCCAAGGCCAAGGGCGGCTAAACCGCTTCAGAATCCTCACCCGGGCCGTTGCACTCCAAATCCAAAGCGTGTATCGACCCGGACCCTGAATTCACCGACCGTCGCCGCGTGGAGATTTCGCGCGGCGGCTTCGTTTTGAGACTGCAAGAACAATGGCCGAGATCGTCCTCAACGTCGAAGTCCGCGACCGCACCGGTACCGGCGGCGCCCGTGAAGCCCGTCGCGGGGGCTTCGTCCCCGGCGTCCTGTACGGCGGCGACAAGGCCCCCGTGGCCATCGCGGTCAAGGAAAACGAGTTCCGCAAGGCGCTCTACACCGGCAAGCTGCTGGGCCACCTCGTGACGTTGAAGTACGGCGACGAGAGCCAGCCGGTCATCGCCAAGGACATCCAGTTCCACCCGGTCACCGACAACCCGCACCACTTTGACCTGATGCGCGTTGACGAAAAGGGCACCGTGAAGATCAACGTGCCGGTCCACTTCAAGGGCCAGGACGTCAGCCCCGGCATGAAGAAGGGCGGCTCGCTGGAGATCGTCCGTCACGAAGTCGAGCTGGAATGCCCGGCCAACGCCATTCCCGAAGAGCTGATCGTCGATATCTCGACCCGTGAAATGGGCGACACCATCCGGATGAGCGACATCCAGCTGCCCAAGGGCGTGACCGCCTCGATCACCGACCGCGACTTCGTCATCGCCACCCTGAAGGTGTCGTCGGCGGCCCTGTCGGAAATCAACGACGGCGCCAACTCGGGCGAAGAAGCCTAATCGCTTCACATTCGTCTGTGCTTTCGAATGCGGTCAGGCGGCGACGCCTGGCCGCATTTGCATAAGGGGACCCCGCCATGCTGCTGCTCGCCGGCCTCGGCAATCCGGGCGAACGCTATGCGAAGACCCGGCACAACGTCGGCTGGGTGGCCGTCGAGGCCATCGCCCGCGCGATCGGCGCCTCGCCCTGGCGGGCTCGCTTCCAGGGCCTGGCCTGCGAAGGTGCGGTCGGCGACCATCGGGTCCTGCTGCTCAAACCCCAGCAGTTCTATAACGAGAGCGGCCGCTCCATCGGCGAGGCGGCGAAGTTCTTCAAGATCGCCCCGGCCGACGTCATCGTCTTCCACGACGAGATCGACCTGGCCCCCGGCCGCTTCCGGATGAAGACCGGCGGCGGCGCGGCCGGCAACAACGGCATCCGTTCGACCATCGCCAGCATCGGTCCCGACTTCCGCCGCGCCCGAATCGGCGTCGGCCACCCGGGCGACAAGGAACTGGTCCAGGGCCATGTGCTCAGCGAGTTCCACAAAGTCGACCGCGACTGGCTGAACCCCATGCTGGAAGCCCTCTGCGACGCCCTGCCCTTCGCACTGGCCGGTGACGACGAGCGCTATCAGGCCGAGGTCATGCGCCTCGCGCCGGCGGTGAAGGCCGATCCCCGCAGGTCGTTGCGCGACAGCGAATGACAGTTCGGGACTGACGGCGGCGGGCGCCGACCGTTTCGCTTTGCGGCGGGGGTGTGCTAGGTCGCGCCCCCTGATCTTCTCCCCTAGGCGAACTTAATTTCCATGGCCCTGAAAGTCGCGATCGTCGGCCTGCCCAACGTCGGCAAATCGACCCTGTTCAACGCCCTCACCCAGACGGCGCAGGCCCAGGCGGCCAACTATCCGTTCTGCACCATCGAGCCGAACGTCGGCGACGTGGCGGTGCCCGAGTATCGCCTGGACAAGCTGGCGGCTATCGCCGGCTCCAAGGAGATCATCCCCAGCCGCATCAACTTCGTCGACATCGCCGGCCTGGTTCGCGGCGCGTCGAAGGGCGAGGGCCTGGGCAACCAGTTCCTGGCCAACATCCGCGACTGCGACGCCGTGGCCTTCGTCGCCCGCTGCTTCGAGGACGACGACATCACCCACGTCGAGGGCCGCATCGATCCCTTGAGCGACCTCGACATCATCGAGACCGAGCTGATGCTCGCTGACCTCGAAAGCCTCGAAAAGCGCGTCCCCAACCTCGAAAAGCGCGCTCGCCAGGACAAGGACAGCGCCACCACCCTGCGCCTCGTGAACCTGGCCCTGGAACAGCTGAACGCCGGCCGCCCGGCCCGCACCGCCAAGGTCGACAAGGAGGACGAGAAGGCCTGGCACATGCTCCAGCTGCTGACCTCCCTGCCGGCCCTCTATGTCAGCAACGTCGACGAGGCCAGCGCCGACAAGGGCAACAAGTTCTCCGACCTGGTCGCCGAGCGGGCCCGCAAGGACAACGCCAACAGCGTCGTCATCTCGGCCCAGATCGAGAGCGAGGTCGCCATGCTCGACCCCGAGGAGCGCACCGAGTTCCTCGGCGCCCTGGGCCTCGAAGAGCCCGGCCTCAACCGCCTGATCCACGAGGCCTACAAGCTGCTCGGTCTGCAGACCTACTTCACGGTCGGCCCCAAGGAAGCCCGCGCCTGGACCATCCACGTCGGCGACACCGCGCCCCAGGCGGCCGGCGTCATCCATACCGACTTCGAGAAGGGCTTCATCCGCGCCGAGACCATCGCCTTCGAGGACTTCGTGCGTCTGAACGGCGAGGCCGGGGCCAAGGACGCCGGCAAGATGCGCTCCGAAGGCAAGGAGTACATCGTCAAGGACGGCGACGTGATGCACTTCCGCTTCAACGTTTGATCAGCCTAAGCTGGTGGCATGACCGATCCTGCCGCCAGCGTCTCAGAGGCCATCTCCGGGGCTGAAGCCTGCCTCGACGCCTTCATGGCCGCCTTCAATGCCCGCGACCTCGCGGCCTGGGAGGCCACCTTCAATTTCCCCAGCGTGCGCCTTGCGTCTGGAACGCTGACCATCATTGAACCGGGCTACCACCGCCCGGAGATGTTCCAGCAGGGCCCGCTCTCCGATTGGCATCACTCGGCCTGGGAGCGCCGGTCGGTCATCCACGCCGGTCCCGACAAGGTGCATTTCGACACCCGCTTCACCCGCTATCGCGCGGACGGCAGCGTCATCGGCGGGTTCGATTCGATCTACGTGGTCACCCTCGAAAATGGCCACTGGGGCGTGAAGGCCCGCTCGAGCTACGCGCCATGACCCCTGCCGACCGCCTCTCCCAGCTCATCGACGCTTCCGAGCGCATCGTCGTCTTCACCGGCGCCGGCATCTCCACCGAGTCCGGCATTCCCGACTTCCGCAGCCCGGGCGGTGTCTGGTCGAAGATGAAGCCCATCTACTTCCAGGACTTCGTCGCCAGCGAAGAGCGCCGCCGCGAGGCCTGGACCCGCGCTTTCAACGGCACGGCCGGCTGGACAGGCCGCAGCCCCAACGCCGGCCACGACGCCGTCGCCCGGCTTGTGGCGCAGGGCAAATGTAGCGCCGTCATCACCCAGAACGTCGACAACCTGCACCAGGACAGCGGCATCCCCGACGACCGCGTCATCGAACTGCACGGCAACGCCTCCTACGCCACCTGCCTGGACTGCGGCCTGCGCCACGAGTTGCACCACCTCAAACCGGCCTTCGTCGAGCGCGGCGAGATCCCCGCCTGCCGGTCCTGCGGCAGCATCGTCAAGACGGCGACCATCTCCTTCGGCCAGTCGATGCCGCTCGGCCCCATGGCCCGCGCCCAGGCGGAGACGGACGCCTGCGACCTCTTCCTCGTGCTCGGCTCCTCCCTGGTCGTCTACCCGGCCGCCGGCTTCCCGCTGCACGCCAAGCGCAACGGCGCCCGGCTGGTCATCGTCAACCGCGAGCCGACCGAACAGGACCGCTACGCCGACCTGGTGCTGCAGGAGGAAATCGGCCCGCTGATGAGCGCCATTGTCCCCCCGGTTTGAGGCATGGTCATGCGCCCCCGGCGGTCTAGTCTCTCCTCGGACCGGAGTTGATCCCATGCGCCTGCTGCTGCCCATCCTCGCCTTCGCCGCCGGACTTGGCGCCTTTTCCGGCCCGGCGCTCGCCGCCGCCAGGCTGGTCCCCCAGACCGCCAGCGGCGCCCTCGAGCTGTATCGCGGAGAACCCTGGTACAGGGCGATGGAGAACTGCGCCGGATTCCACGTCTACAATGCCCGCCGGCTGTCCGCCGCCAGCGACGGAGCCGGCTCCGAGGCCGCCATGACCCGGGCCGCCGACTTCATGATGCCGGCCGCCAGGCGCATCAGCGAGGACGGCGGCATAACCTTCAGCCAGGGCCTGGAGGTCGCCAAGCCGGACGTCCAGAACTACGCCACCGCCATCGAATTCACCGCCAGCGACGAGCCGGACTTCATCACCGGCTGGACCGAGGCCTGCGACGAAATCCTGGCCGGCTACAACAAGACCTTCGGCTAGCCAAACGCCGTTCGCCGCCGCAGACTGGCCTGACTTGGGGAGAGTAATCATGCGGGCGGCGATCCTGGCGGGACTTGCGGCATTGGCCATCGGCGCGCCGGCGGCGGCCGCCGGGACCTTCGTGCAGTGCGACGTCAAGCTGGAGCTGCCCGGCGGCAGGCTGGAAGCGCGGCTGTTTGGCGACGGCAAGAGCTTCCGCAACGACGGCGAGGCCACCCTCATCGTGCCCGTGGCCAGGGAAGGCCTGATCGCCGACCCGCCGCACGCCTTCGACCTCGCCGACCCGGCCGGCCAGACTGCCGAAT
>JANPKF010000195.1:0-2944 GCA_031425895.1 Caulobacteraceae bacterium
GCTCCACCTTGATCACGTCCGCGCCCCAGTCTCCCAGGATGCAGGCCGCCCCGGGCCCGGCGATATAGGAGGCGAACTCCACGACCTTCAGGCCCTTGAGCACCATGTCGTCGCGCCTCCGCGGTGAACCGTCCCTTAAGCCTAATCATGGCACGGTTTGAGGGGGAACTGGGGCGAGACGGCAGATGGCCACGACGCGGCAGGCTTTAACGCAGGAGGATATCCGCACTCTTGTGCGGGGACCGACCGCCGACGAGCGAGCCCTGGCGGCCGCCAAGCTATGCCGGACGCTCGACGACCAGCCGCTGGACGATGAGGACCGGACCGCGGCCCAGGACATCCTGCGGATCATGGCGGCCGACGCCGCCGAGCAGGTGCGGCGCGCCCTGGCGGTGACCCTGCAGGCCTCGGACCTGGTGCCCAGGGATGTTGCGCTGAAGCTGGCCCGGGACGTGGAGAGCATCGCTCTGCCGCTGCTGGAGGCCTCTCCCGTCTTCACCGACCAGGACCTGGCCGAGATTGTCCGCCTAGGCGGTCCGGTCCGTCAGCTGGCCATCGCCCGGCGGCCGGAGCTGAGTCCCGTGGTCACCCGCGAACTGTCCGAGCACGGCGGAGAGCGCGCTGTTCAGGCCGCCTGCGCCAACGACAACGCCCGGTTTGACGAGGCCGCCCTGCAAAGGTTGATCGACCGTTTCGACGCCTCGGAGCGGGTGCTGGCGGCGGTGGCCTATCGCCAGGCGCTGCCGCAGACGGTGAGCGAGCGGTTGGTGGCCATGGTCGGCGATCAGATTCGCGACCACCTGATCAGCCACCATTCGCTGACCGCCGAGACCGCCATCAAGCTGGCCACCGGAGCGGCCGAACGGGTCACCTTCGACCTGGTGGACCAGGCCGGGCGGACGGCGGACCTGAAGCGGTTCGTCGGCCATCTGAAGCGCGAGAAGCGGCTCAGCGCCTCCCTGCTGCTTCGCGGCCTGGCGCACGGCCACATGGCCTTCTTCGAGTGGGGTCTGGCGGAGCTGGCGGCCGTGCCTCACCACCGGACCTGGCTTATGGTCCACGACGCCGGGCCCCTGGGCCTTCAGGCCATCTATGATCGCGCTGGTCTGCCGGCTTCCCTGTTCTCGGCCTTCCGGGCAGGCGTCGACGCCTTCCACGCCATGGAGTTCGACGGCGGCGCCCGCGATCGCGATCGCTTCAAGGAAAAGATGCTGCAGCGGTTCCTGACCCAGCCCCTGCTGGCCAGCCGCGAAGACGTCGACTACCTGCTGGACAAACTCGACCGCCGGGCGTCGGCCCAAAGCCTGGCCGCCTCCGCCTGATCGCTTGCGCCGGGCGGCCCGGACCCGCACCCTTGCGGGATGACCGACGTTCCCATCCGCCCCGCCGCCACCATCCTCCTGCTGAGAGACGCCCCAGGTCTTGAGGTGCTGATGGTCAAGCGGCATCACCAGATCGACTTCGCCTCGGGCGCCCTGGTGTTTCCCGGCGGCAAGAGTCACGCCGGCGACGAGGATCCCACCTGGGCGGACCACGCCCTGGGGTGGGCGCAGTTCGATCCCGTCCAGCGATCCCTGCGCATCGCCGCGATCCGCGAGGTGTTCGAGGAGGCGGGCATCCTGCTGGCCCGCCGCCGGAACGGGACGCCGATCGGCGGGGAGGCTTGCCCGATGGATGTGCGCCAGGCGGTGGACGCCGGTGCGACCGCCTTTCTCGACGTGGTGCGGGACCTGGAGGCGCAGCTCGACCTTGACGCCCTGACGGTGTTCGCCCGGTGGATCACGCCTCCCCTGACGCCCAAGCGGTTCGACACCTGGTTCTATGTGGTGGACGCCCCGGACGATCAGGTCGCCGCCTGCGACGGTCGTGAGACGGTGGACGCCGAGTGGATCGCGCCCTCCGAGGCCCTGCGGATGGCGGAGGCGGGGACCCGCAAGGTGATCTTCCCGACCCGGATGAACCTGCAGCTGCTGGCGGAGGCCACCGACGCGGCGGACGCGGTGGTCAGGGCTCGCGGGCGGACCTTGGTGACGGTGGAGCCGAAGATCGAGGGCCGGATGCTGACCCTGCCGCCGGACGCCGGTTACGGCGCGGTCTCGGAGCCCCTCGAGAAGGTGATGTAGCGCTTAGCCGCCGTGCTCGCGGACCTGGCGTTCCAGCTCCTGGACCAGCATCCGGCCGACGGGGTTGTCCTCACCCTTAATGTTGTCGCGGACCGCGGCCTTGATGGCGTCGATGTGGGCGTCCACCAGGTTCATGGGGACACTGGTCCGCTTGGCCCGATCCTCGATCAGCCGGCAAAGCAGGCCGCCGATCCGGGTCACCAGGGGAAATCCATAGGTGGCTCCCAGGCCCTTCAGGTCGTGGGCCCGGGTGTAGAGGGTCTCCATGGCATTGGAGGTCGAGCCTTCAACGCGCACCGCCTGACGGGCCGCCTCCAGCTTGTCGATCTCGTCCTGCAGCCAGGTTCCGAAGTTGGCCGACAGGCTGGCTAGCGCCGCCTCGGCCTTGGCGATGGCGGACGCGTCGATCGCGCCCAGCCGACCGCCCACTCGCAGGCGAAGCGCCGATGAGGGCTGGATGAGCTGGCCGGAACTGGACTGGGTCACGCAAAGGCTCCTGGGAACTGGTCCGGAAGCTAGACTCCAGCGGTTAATAACGGGTTTGCCTCAACTGCAGGTAATCAAGCTGAGAATTGCTCAGCCAGCACGCGCTCTTCCAGGCTGCGACCGGCGTCGAACAGCATCGTCATGCTCACCGACCGGTCCTCCGCGACCTCCACCCGCAAAACATCGCGCACCTCGAAATTGTCTGCGACGGCGCTCACCGGGCGTTTGTCCGGTTCGAGGATATCGAAGGCCACGCGGGCTGCATGGGCCAGCAGGGCTCCGCGCCAGCGACGGGGGCGGAAGGCGCTGATCGGAGTAAGGGCCAGCACCTTGGC
>JANPKF010000196.1:0-2495 GCA_031425895.1 Caulobacteraceae bacterium
GCTTGAGGACGGCAACCCCCGCCACCGCAACGGCGCAGCGATAGACGCCTTTGTCGAGTGTAGCGCCGGCCAGGGCGGCATAGCCGCCATAGGAGGCGCCGACGATGCAGACGCGTGACGGATCGATGGTCCCCTGGGCGCTCAGGTAGCGGACGCCGTCGGACAGGTCCGACTGCATCTTGCGGCCCCACTCGCCGTAGCCGGCCTCGAGGAACTTGCGGCCAAAGCCGTCGGAGCCGCGGAAATTGGGCTGCAGCACCGCATAGCCGCGCGAAGCCAGTCCCTGGGCCCACCAGTCGAAGGCCGGCTCGTCGCGCGAGGCCGGCCCGCCGTGCGGCATGACGATGAGCGGCAGTTTCTCAGCCGCACGGCCCTTCGGCAGGGTCAGATAGCCGGTGATCTCCAGGCCATCGGCGGCCTTGTATTTGACGGCCCGGACCTCGGCGATGTCCTGCGGCTTGAGATCACCATAGACCGGGCCAAGAATGCCGGCCGAGCCGGTGTCCAGTTCGATCCGGGCGTAGAAGGGCCCGGCCTTCGGGTCCTCGACCCGCACCACGATCTTGCGCCGATCGTCGCTCCAGGACACCAGGCGCACCTGCATGCCGGCATAGGCCTTGCCGATGCCGCGCCACACCGCCTGATCCTTCTTGTCGAAGAAGCTGTAGACCAGGGTATCGCCGTCCAGCTCCCAGGTGCCCATGAGGGCGTCGGTGGCCGGATTGCGCAGCAGGCCGTCATAGGGCGGCAGCTCCAGGTCACGAGGGGCGCTGCCGTCGGCCGCATACTCCCGCGTGACGCGCAGATCGGTCTCCTTGTCCTGGGTGACCAGCAGCACCGACTTGCCGTCCTGTCCCAGCCCCGCCAGGGTCGGCCGGTTGATCGGCGAGATGCGGCTGTCGATCAGTTCCCAGCGGTTGTTCTTCTGGAAGCGCAGGCTCCACTCGCCGGATACGGAATCGTACTCGGTCTGGGCGACAGGCGTGCCGTCGGCGGCCACGACCCAGTCGGTGGTGTCGGGTCGGCCGAACTCATGAACCCTGGTCGCGCCGGTGGCCAGCCGGATGACGAACAGGCTGTTGCGGCCCCGTTCCTGGCCTACCCAGTGAACGCCCTCGACGATGACGTGCGGCTCGCCCTTCAGCATCCGCACCATCGGCCGGCCGATGACCACGTTCATGGCGTCCGGGGCCTTTTCCATCAGCAGGCGGGTCTTTTTGGTCGCCAGGTCATAGGACAGGACCTGAACGTACTCGCGCTTGGGGCCAGCCAGGCCCGGCACGTAGGTCGTGGAACTGATCGAGACGAGCAGATAGCCCGACGTCGCCCACTGAATGTCGCGCACCTTTTTGTCGCCGGCGTTGAGGGTCGTGACCAGGTCGCCCGTGTCGATGGTCTTGATCATCACCAGCCGGGCGTCGCCGTTGGTCACGGCATAGGCCATCATCGACCCGTCGGGCGAGATCTGGGCGTCCTCGATCATCGGCAGGCGACCGTAAGCCGACAAAGAGGCGGCCAAGGGGGGGCTGGCGAAGGCCAGAGCGCCCAACAACAGGACGACAACAGTCAGCCCACGCGACAACAATTTCATGATTACGCCCCCCAGGCCCGACTGGAGAGCCCGTGGCGATGCTAGCAAACCCGGAAACGGCCGTCCGCAACGAAAAACACCCCGGCGCGAACCGGGGCGTTAAACGTCTTGCCGATGAAGTGAGCCTAGCGCGGCGCCAGGATCATGATCATCTGGCGGCCTTCCATCTTGGGTTCGTGCTCGACCTTGGCGACTTCGTCGAAGTCGACCTTGACCTTGTTGAGCAGCTTCATGCCCAGTTCCGGGTGAGCCATTTCACGGCCGCGGAAGCGAAGGGTCACCTTGACCTTGTCGCCCTCCTCGAAGAACCGGTGCATCGACTTTGCCTTCACGTCGTAGTCGTGAATGTCGATGTTGGGCCGCAGCTTGATTTCCTTGAGCTCGACGATCTTCTGCCGCTTGCGGGCCTCGTTCTTCTTCTTCTGCTCCTGGAACTTGAACTTGCCATAGTCCAGGATCTTGCAGACCGGCGGATTGGCGTTGGGGACGATCTCGACAAGGTCGAGGCCAGCCTCTTCAGCCGCTTCCAGGGCGGCGGAAATGGGCATTTCGCCCTGCTTCTCACCGTTCTGATCGATCAGAAGAACACGGGGAACGCGAATGTCTTCATTCATGCGCGGCCCGTCTTTGACGGGCGGCGTATTGTTAGGGCGGCGAATAGGCTTCTGCTCCGGTATCTGTTTATACGAAAGGCGCGGCTCGCCCGGGGCGTTCCGCGTCCTGTGCGCGATATATGACCCTTAGCCGGGTGCGCCGCAAGTGAAGTTCCGGGCTCGGGGCGGCGGGCGCGGTCGACGGTGTACTGACTCTGGCGGCCCACGGCCCTTGCGTGCCGCCAGCGACTAGCTGGCGTAGGCCACCGAAACTAGCGGCTACTCCGCGAGGGTCTGGGAGTGCTGCTCGG
>JANPKF010000197.1:0-3973 GCA_031425895.1 Caulobacteraceae bacterium
GGCAGAAACCCGAACGGCGGATGCGCCAGCGCCGCGGCCGCGCCGGCCGCCAGGGCGATCAGCCGCGCCTGCCAGGCGGGGGTGAGGATCACACCGCTTCCTGTTGCCGAACGGCGCGGTGCACCCTCACCCGCTTCACCCGGCGGATATCGGCGTCGACGATCTCGAAACACCAGCCGTCCGGATGGTTGATCGTCTCGCCGGTTTCCGGCACCCGGCCGGCCAGGGCGGTGACCAGGCCGGCGACGGTGTCGATATCTTCTTCCAGCTCCTCGGGGGCCAGTCGGCCGACCTCCAGCGCCGCCTCCAGGTCTTCCAGATCGGCGCGGGCGTCGACCTCGAAGATGCCGCCGGGCCGGGCGACGATGCCGCTGACCTGGGCCTCGTCATGTTCGTCGTCGATCTCGCCGACCACCGCTTCCAGCAGGTCCTCAAGGGTGGCCAGGCCGCTGACCCCACCGTGCTCGTCGATGACCAGCGCCAGGTGCACCCGGCTGGCCTGCATCTTTTCCAGCAGCGCCGTGGCCGGCATGGCCTCGGGCACATAGAGCACCTCGCGCTTGAGCTTGCGCAGCAGGGCCCCGGTCTTGGCCTTTCGGCCATCGGCCATCAGCCGGAAGATGTCCTTGATGTGGATGACGCCGACCGGATCGTCGAGGGTCTCGCGAAACACCGGCAGGCGGCTGTGTTCGGTTTCGAGGAAACGGGCCACCACATCCTCGAAGGGGGTGTCGATCTCGATGGCCTGGATGTCGGCCCGCGGCGTCATCACATCGCCGACGTCGAGCTGGGCGAACTCCCTGGCGTGCTGGGCCAGTTCGTTGGCGGCCGGAAGGTCCGGGGAGCCGGGCTCGTCGCTCTCGCCGAAGGCGCGCAGCACCTGGCGCAACATGCCGCCCAATCCCCCATGCCTGGGGCCCCCGCGACTTCGCTGGGGAGGTTCGGACGGGGGCGGATCTTGATCGCTGTCGGTCATCTAGCTCTGTTCGGTCGCGTAGGGGTCGGAGATGCCCAGAGCCGCTAGTACGCGCCGCTCCAGTTCCTCCATCGCTTCCGCCTCATCATCGGTCTGGTGGTCGTATCCCGCAAGGTGCAGCACGCCGTGCACCGTCAGGTGGCTCAGATGGTCGGCCAGGGTCTTGCCCTGCTCGGCCGCTTCGCGGGCGCAGACGCCGTAGGCCAGGGCGATGTCGCCAAGCAGATTCTCGGGATTCTCGGGCGCCGGGAAGGACAGGACATTGGTCGGGCCGGCCTTGTGGCGGAACTGCTGGTTCAGCTCGGCCACGGCCCCGTCATCGGCGAGGAGCACGACCACGCCGCCGTCAGGCCTTGCCGCCAGAGCGGCGCGCCGGACCAGGGCCTCGACCTCCGGAACGGCGTTCCAGGCCGGGTCTTCGACCTCAACCTCTATGTCCGGCACGTCTGGTTCAGGATCGCGCATCAGCCGCGCTTGGCCGCGTCTTCGTCGTAGGCCTTGACGATGCGGGCGACCATCGGGTGGCGGACCACGTCGGCGGCCGTGAAGCGGGTCAGGGCGACGCCCTCGACGCCCTCCAGGATGGCCACGGCATGGGCCAGGCCGGAATCGCGCGGATTGACCAGGTCGATCTGGCTGGGATCGCCGGTCACCGCCATGCGGCTGCCCTCGCCCATCCGGGTCAGGACCATTTTCATCTGCAGGCGCGAGGTGTTCTGGGCCTCGTCGACGATGATGAAGGCGTGGCTCAGGGTGCGGCCGCGCATGAAGGCGATGGGGGCGACCTCGATCTCGCCCTTCTCGCGCCGCTTGCGCAGCTGTTCGGCCCCCATGATCTGGATCAGGCTTTCCCAGACCGGGGCCATGTAGGGGTCGACCTTCTCGGTCAGGTCGCCAGGCAGGAAGCCCAGCTTCTCGCCCGCTTCCACGGCGGGCCGGGTGACGATCAGCCGGTCGATCTGGCCGCGCATCAGCATGCCGGCGCCGTGCGCCACGGCCAGGAAGGTCTTTCCTGTGCCGGCGGGTCCCAGCCCGAACACCAGGTCGTGGCGGCCCAGCATGTCCATGTACTGCGCCTGCGTCGCCGTCTTGGGCGACACCGCGCCGCGCCGGGCGACCCCGGGCGCGACCGGGCCGGTCTCGCCCGAGCGCGCCTGGCCGACGGCCACGCGCACGTCGGCCTCGGTCACCGCGGCCCCGGAATCGGCCTGGGCGGCGAGGGCGGCGATGGCCCGTTTGGCCAGGCCGCGGGCCCTGCCGTCACCGTCCACGGAGACGCCACCGCCGGGGGTCTCGACCAGCACCTTGAAGGCGTCTTCGATCAGGGCGGCATGACGGCTGCCGGGACCGGCGACCGCGCGGGACGCGGCGTCGGACAGGGGCAGGAATTCAGGGATGCGACTCACGCGGGCTCCAACACTTCGGCCAGTTCACCGGTGAGGCTTCCCTTGTGGCCGGTGACAATTTTCACCGGAACGATCTGACCGACCAGATGATCCGGCCCGTCGAGATGAACCGGTTGCAGATAGGGGCTGCGGCCGCCCAGCTGTCCGTCCCGGCGGCCGGGCTTCTCGATCAGCACCGGCAGCACCTTGCCGGCCTGGGCCTCGTTGAAGGCCTGCTGTTGCTGGCCGAGCAGGGCGTTCAGCCGCTGCAGCCGGTCGTCCATCACCTCTTCGGCGATCTGCCCGGGCATGGCCGAGGCCGGCGTGCCCGGCCGGCGGCTGTACTTGAAGGAGAAGGCGGATGCGTATTTGACCTCGGCCACCAGATCGAGCGTCGCCTGGAAGTCCTTTTCCCGCTCGCCGGGGAAGCCGACGATGAAGTCGCAGGACATGGCGATGTCCGGCCGCGCGGCGCGGATGCGCTCGACCAGCCGAAGATAGCTCTCGGCCGTGTGGTCGCGGTTCATGGCCTTGAGGATCCGGTCGGATCCGGCCTGCACCGGCAGGTGCAGATAGGGCATCAGTTCCGGCAGGTCGCCATGGGCGGCGATCAGCGCCTCGTCCATGTCGCGCGGATGGCTGGTGGTGTAGCGGATGCGGTCGAGACCATCGACCTTGGCCAGCTGGCGGACAAGCGCCGCAAGGCCGCCCTCCACGCCGTCATAGGCGTTGACGTTCTGGCCCAGCAGGGTGACTTCACGGACGCCCTTTTCGGCGAGGCCCCGGGCCTCGGCCAGAATGGCATCGCCCGGCCGCGACCACTCGGCGCCGCGGGTATAGGGCACGACACAGAAGGTGCAGAACTTGTCGCAGCCTTCCTGCACGGTGAGGAAGGCGGTGACGCCGCTGACGTGGCGGGTCTCCGGCAGGGCGTCGAACGTCTCTTCCGGCGAAAACTCGGCGGCCAGGCCCTCGCCCTTGGCCCGGTGGGCGCGGGCGATCAGTTCGGGCAGCTGGTGATAGGCCTGCGGCCCGACCACCAGGTCGACGGCCGGCTGGCGGCGCATGATCTCGGCGCCCTCGGCCTGGGCGACGCAACCGGCCACGGCGATGGTCATCACGCCGTCGCCCGCCTCGGCCTTGCGGGCCTTCATCCGCTTGATCTGGCCAAGTTCCGAATAGACCTTCTCGGTGGCCTTCTCGCGGATGTGGCAGGTGTTGAGAATGACGAAATCGGCCCCCTCGGGCGTGTCGATCGTCGCATAGCCGAGCGGGCGCAGGACATCGGCCATGCGCTCGCTGTCATAGACATTCATCTGACAGCCGTAGGTCTTGATGTAGAGACGCTTCTGGGGCGCGGTCGTCGTCATGCCGGGGTTATGGGGCTCTGCCCCCGGACTCGCAAGGTTAGAACCCTCCCTCCCCTTCATGGGGATGGAGGGGCGCTGCACCCGCTCCGCTACTGCGTGACCTTCTCGGAGTCTTCCAGCGGCATCCCGTAGAGTTCCAGCCGGTGATCCACCAGCCGATACCCCAGCTTGCGGGCGATCGCCTGCTGCAGCCGTTCGATCTCCTCATCGACGAACTCGACGACCTGGCCGGTCTTCATGTC
>JANPKF010000198.1:0-6926 GCA_031425895.1 Caulobacteraceae bacterium
GCCCGGTCTACACCGTCGGTATCGAGGGCATGACCCGGCCGGAAGGCATGGCCATCCTCCGCTTCCTGTTCGAGCACATCACCCAGGACGACTTCGTCTATCGCCACCATTGGGCGGCGGACATGCTGACCCTGTGGGACAACCGATGCACCCTTCACCTCGCCGACGGCGGCTATGACGGCCAACTGCGGGTCATGCATCGCACGACGGTGGCCGGGGCGCCGCCAAGGGGCTGAATTGTGGGCTGGCCCGCTCTTTTTCATTAACCGTCATTCGGTCCAATTGCCTTGACCCTCCACCCCCCTGACGCCAAGGTCCGGCCGGGATACCGTTGGGTTATCGGCGCGAGGGGGCGCTCACGTGGCAAACAGGTTTTCAAAAGCCATCACCCCGGCCCTGCTGGCGCTGCCGCTCGCGCTTGGACTGGTCGCCGCCGCCGGCGCCCAGGACTTCGACGCGGTCATGGCGGCCCCGGACGATGTCGAGCTGAACATCGCCTATGCGCGCGCCGAGGCCTCGCAGGGCAACCTGTCGGCGGCGGCTTCGGCCATGGAGCGCGTGCTGATCCTCGAGCCCAATCGCCACGGCGACCGGCTTTTCTACGCCGCGCTGCTGTTCCGGCTGGGCGACTACGACGGGGCCAGGGTCGAACTGGACCGGCTGAAGGGGACCAACCTCTCGCCGCTGCAGCGGGCCGAGGCCGATCGCTATCTCGAACGGGTCAAGGCCCGGACGGCGGATAGCGCCGTCTCCGGCCGGCTGACCGCCGGCCTGGTCCATGAGGACGACGCGGCGGGCGCCTATTTCACCGCCTTCGACATCTTCGGCGCGCCGCCGAAGGAGGAAGGCCTTTCCAGCGAGTTGTCGCTGAGCCTCAACGGCCGGCTGGACCTCGGAAACTCAAAGAGCTGGGAGCTGTATGGTTCGGGCCTGGCCTATGACCGGTCTGACCTGTCGGGCGCGGCGGTCGCCTTCCAGCGGTTCGAGGGCGAGGGCGGCCTTGGCCATCGCACCCGGCTGACCTCGCTGCGCGTCGGCCTTGTGGCCCGGCAGATCAGGCTGGAGGGCGACCCCCAGTTGACCGAGTTCGGCCTGCGTGGCGCCTTCAACTGGCGGGTCACCAACCGCACCACGCTCGGCCTGCGGGCCGAAGCGGTGGACCAGAACTATGACGAGCCGGTCATTGACGCGCTGTCGGTCCTGATCGGCGGCGACCGGGATGGCGAGCGCTACGGCGTCGACCTGACCCTGGCCCACAAGGTCGCGGCTCGCACGACCTTGACCGGCGGTCTCGGCTACGAGGTCAAGACCGCCGCCTACGATCCGTTCGGCTATTCGGGACCCCGTGTCTCCCTTGGCCTCGACCAACGCTTCAAGCGCGGTGTCTACCTGCTGGCCAACGGCTCGGCGCGCTGGCTGGAGTATGACGAACCCGACCCCTTCTTCCTGCTCGGCAACCAGCGCGAGGACACCCGGCTGAATGGCCGCCTCACCGTCGGCGCGCCGCTCAGCGCCTTCTCCGGCAAGGGGGCGACCGGCGATGGGCGCGAGGACATCACGCTGGAAGGGGCGCTGACCTGGGCCAGCCGCGAGAGCGGATCCCCGCTGGCCGACTATGAAGGCTGGGGCGCGGAACTGCGCCTGATCTGGCGCTTCGGCGCCCGCAACTAGAGGCTTCGAGGACCTATCCGATGAAGACGCTCAAGGTTCTTTCTCTCGCCGCCGCCGGCTGGCTGGCGCTGTCGACAGGTGTCGCCGCCCAGGAGCAGGTCGGTGTCAACGCCGCCATCCGCAACCAGGTGCAACAGAAGAGCGGCGCTGCGCCGCTGCGGCCGGCCGTCGTGCGGGCGCCGGTGAAGCTCGGCGACAGCTACGTCACCGGCCCGGCCAGCCAGGTGCAGGTCCTGCTGCGCGACCGCTCGACCTTCACGGTGGGGGCCAACGCCCGGATGACCGTCGACCGCTTCGTCGCCCCCGCTCCGAACAATCCGGGCGGGGTCGGCGCCAGCGTCGCCAAGGGCGCCTTCCGCTTCGCTTCCGGCAAGACCTCGCGCGGGCCGTCGCGCCAGGCCATCACCACCCCGGTCGCCTCGATCGGTGTGCGCGGCACCATCGTCGAGGGCCTGGTCGGTCCAGACGCCCTGGCCCTGCTGCAGCAGCAGCCGGGTGTGCCGCCGTTCACCGGCGATCCGGAGACCATGCTGCTGGTCGTGTTGCGTGGTCCGGCCGGCTCGGCTGACACCTTCGACACGCCGGGAGCCATCGACGTCGAGCGTGATGGGCAAACCGTCAGCCTCGACCGTCCGGGCCTGGCCCTGATCGTCACCGATGCCGGGATGTTCGGCCCGTTCGAACTGACCGACGAAATCTCTGCCCAGTTGGTCGCCCTGTTGCTTCCCTCGCCCAGTTCCCCGGACGACAGCGGTCGGGGCGGGGAGACCGACCCGGCCTTTGTGGCTTCGGGCGACGCCGCCGATGCGCCCGATGGCCTGCCGCCGCCGGACGCCGGGGATGGCTATGAGCCGACGCCGGATGTGCGCGACGGGGGCGCCGACGGCGACTTCCCGCTGTTCCCGCCGAGCGACCCGATCCCGTAAAGGCTAGAACAGCCAACCCGCCTCGACCCCGGTGGGAACCTCCACCACCGGCTGGGGCATGGCGCTCGGCGCGGCCATCGGCGCGTCGTCACCCTTGGGGGCGGGGATTATGCCGCCGGCGACGTCGTTGACCGTGACGAAGATCGTCTGGCGATCCTCGCTGAAGCCATCGCTGACCAGAACCTCCACCGCATAGATGTTGTCGCCGTCCGAGTCGGACGGGGTCTCGAAGTCCGGCGGGATGGAAAAGGTCAGCTCGCCGGTCGACGAGTCGATCTGGAAACTGCCGGAGTCTGCACTGTCGAGGATGGCGAAGCTCAGGACCGCGTTCACGTCGGTGTCGGACGCCGTGATGAAGGCGATGAAGGTCTCGTTTTCGTCGACGCTGATGGAGGCCTGTTCGCCGCCGCCGCCGAAGGTGATCTCCGGGACGTCATTGCCGACCTGGATGATGAGGTCGCTGAACTGCAGGAACTCGATGTTGAACAGGTGATCGACAAAGCCGCCGGGACCGGTGACGAAAATGTCGTTGTTGGTCCCGAAGGCCAGCGTGTAGGCCGACAGGGGGTTGGCGTAGAAGACCGTATCGATGTCCACGAGTCGGTCGCCGCCGCCGTCGATGATGTCGGTGTCGCCGTCGCCGCCCTGGATGGTGTCGTCACCGCCTTCGCCGAACACCTTGTCGTCCCCGTCACCGCCAACGAGGACGTCGTTGTCGTCCCCGCCTCGCAGCGTGTCATCGCCCGCGCCCCCGTCGAGGTCATCGACCCCGGCGTCGCCGCTGAGGAAATCGATGTCAGCCCCGCCGCGCAAGGAATCGTCGCCGTCGCCGCCTTCCAGGCTGTCGTCGCCGGCCTCGCCGTCGAGGCTGTCGGCGCCGGCGTCGCCGTGCATCTGGTCGTTGCCGTCGAAACCGTGCAGTTCGTCGTCGCCGCTGTCGCCGTGCAGGATGTCGACATCGACGCCGCCATAGACCAGGTCGCTGTCGGCCCCGCCGAACACCAGGTTGAAGCCGTCGCCGGTGAAGATGTTGTCGTTACCCTCATCACCGAACAGCACGTCGTCGCCCGCGCCGCCATCGATGCTGTCGATGCCGAGGCCGCCGTAGATGTGGTCGTTGTCCTCGTTGCCGTTGAGAACATCGAAGCCGTCACCGCCGTAGAGGAAGTCCTGGCCCTGATTGCCGTCGATGTTGTCGTTGTCGTCGTCGCCGAACAGGCTGTCGTTGCCCTGGCTGCCGTCGATGACGTCGTCGCCGGTCCCGCCGCGGATGATGTCGTCGCCGACCCCGCCGTCCAGCTCGTCGGCGCCACCAAAGCCGTTGATGGTGTCATTGCCGCTGAAGCCGGCCAGGGCGTCGGGATTGGGCGAGCCATTCAGGACGTTGGCGATGAACACCAGGCGCACGCTGGCGCTCGCTTCCTGGGCCAGGGGGTCGGTGAGGGTGATGGTCAGGCTGTGGTTGGCGACCGTGTCGTCGGCCACCGACTGATAGCCCAGCGCCTCGACCACCGCCTCGATCGCCTGCCGCGTGGCGTTACTGTTGAAGATGATGTTCAGATCGCTGCCGACTCCGCCGAGTCCCATCCCGATCACGACCCCCTCGTAGGAGATCGTGGTGCTGGAGCCGGGTATGGCGCCGACCTGGCCGGCCCCCGTCCCGAAGTTGATCACCGACACCTCGTCCGTGCCGTTCAGCCCGTTGACCCGCAGGGTCGCGCCGTTGAAGTCCGTCCCGCTGGTCGTGAAGGTGACGTTGGCGTCGATGCGAACGCGCGGGTCTCCCTCATTGGTGGTGACGGTACCGATCACCTCGGTGAGGGTTGGGCCGGTCGGTTCGGCGGGATCGTTCTGCACCCGGGCGACAATCTGCTGCTCACTGAAATTGATCCCGTCGGAAGCCCGGACGAGAACCTCGTAGCGGTTGTCGCCATCGCTGTCCTGCGGGCTCTCGAAGTCCGGCGGCGTGCCGAAGGTGAGCAGGCCGGAGGCCGGGTCGATGGTGAACAGGGCCCCATCGACACCGCCGACGATGCTGTAGGTGACGCTCTGGCCCTCAGGCTCGTCGGCGACGACGTCGGTGACGTAGATCTGGTTCTCAAGCACATCGATGGTGGCCGTCGGTCCGCCGCCGTCGGACAGGATATCCGGCGCCTCGTCGACGTTGGTGACGGTGACGGCCACGGCCTGGGTGTCGATCAGCGTGCCGTCGGACACCTGGACCAGCACCTCGTAGACACCGTCGAGATCGGCGTCGGTAGGGGTCTCGAAATCCCGGGGGCTGACAAACCCGAGCGAGCCGCTGGCGCTGATGAAGAACAGGGCCGCATCGGCGCCGCCGGCGATGGAGAAGGTCAGGGTGGCGCCCGCGTCAGGGTCGCCGGCGGTGAGGGTGGTGATGAAGGGCGGGTTGAGGTTCTCGGTGTAGTTGACGGTAGCGGCCGGGCCGCCGCCGCCCGAGGTGATCACCGGCGCCTCGTTGGCGTTGGTGACGGTCACCGCGATGGCCTGGGTATCGAAGTTGACGCCATCGGAGACGCGAACGATGACGTCATAGACCCCGTCCAGCCCGGAATCATCAGGGCTTTCGAAGTCGTTCGGGCTGATGAAGGACAGCAGGCCGGTGGTCGCGTTGATGGTGAACTGGCCCGAGTCGGCGCCGCCGGCGATGCTGTAGGTCAGACCGGTCGGCGGGGTATCGCCGTCCGTCGCCGTCACCGTGGTCACGGCGTTGGTATTTTCGCCGACGCTGACCGTGGCGGTCGGACCGCCGCCGTTTGAGGTTATCGAGGGCGGGATGCTCGACTCCCCGACGTCGGTGATGATCACGGTGATCGTCTGCACGTCGGTCAGAGCGCCATCGCTGGCGCGGACGATGACGATGTAGCGGTTGTCGCCGTTGCTGTCGGCCGGGGCTTCGAAATCGGGGTTGCTGACGAAGCTCAACTGGCCGGTGGCGGCGTTGATCGAGAAGCGGGCCGCGTCGACCCCGCCGCTGATCATGTAGCTGAGCGTGGCGCCGGCATCCTGGTCCGTGGCGGAGACGGTGGTGACCAGCAGCGGGCCGTTCTCGGCCCGGGTGATGCTGGCGCTCACGCCGCCGCCATTGGAGGTGATCACAGGGGCGTCGTTGCGGTTGGTGACCGTGACCTTGATGTCCTGGGTATCGACGTTGGCCCCGTCGCTGGCCCGGACGGTGACGTTGTAGACGTTGTCGCCGTTGCTGTCGGTCGGGGTCTCGAAGTCGCGGCCGCTGACAAAGGCAAGCGCGCCGGTGGTGGGGTTGATCGTGAACAGAGACTGGTCGCTTCCCCCGACGATGCTGAAGGTCAGCGGGGTGGCGACGCCGTCTGGATCGGTGGCGGTGACGGTGGTCACGGCGGTGGCGTTCTCGACCACGCTACGGCTGGCGGAGGCGCCGCCGCCGTTGCTGGTGATGACCGGCGCCTCGTTCTGGTTGGTGACCGTAACATTGATGGTCTGGGTGTCGGTCAGGGTCCCGTCGCTGGCCTGGACGACCACGCTGTAGACATTGTCGCCGTCGCTGTCGGCCGGGGCCTCGAAGTCGGGGTTGGCGGCCAGCTGGATGACGCCGGTTGCGCTGATGACGAAGCGGGCGGCGTCCGGGCCGCCGATGATGCTGTAGGTGATGGCCGACCCTTCCGGGTCGACGGCGACAATCCCGTTCGGCCCGAGGGTGTTCTCCGAAATCGTATAGCCACCGACCGCGCCGCCGCCGTTGCTGGTGATGACCGGGGCTTCGTTCTGGTTGGTCACCGCGACGGTGATCACCTGGCTGTCGCTGAAGGCGCCGTTCGAGGCCTGGACCACGACCTGGTAGCTGTTGTCGTTGTTGCTGTCGGTCGGCGCCTCGAAGTTGGGCGGGGCGACGAAGCTGAGCACTCCGGTGGTGCTGTCGATCGTGAAGCGCGCCTGATCGAAGCCGCCGGTGATGCTGTAGGTCAGGGCGCCGCCGCCGGGGTCGTTGGCGGTGACCGTGGTGACCGCCGTGCCGTTCTCGACCCGGCTGAGGCTGGCGGTCGGGCCGCCGCCGTCGGAGGTGATGACCGGCGGCTCATTCTGGTTGGTGACCGTGACATTGATGGTCTGGGTGTCGGTCAGGGCGCCGTCGCTGGCCTGCACGATGACGCTGTAGACATTGTCGCCGTCGCTGTCGGCCGGAGCCTCGAAGTCGGGGTTGGCGGCCAGCTGGATGACGCCGGCGGCGTTGATCACGAAGCGGGCGGCGTCCGGGCCGCCGATGATGCTGTAGGTGATGGCCGACCCTTCCGGGTCGACGGCGACAATCCCGTTCGGCCCGAGGGTGTT
>JANPKF010000199.1:0-1550 GCA_031425895.1 Caulobacteraceae bacterium
GCCCTGGTCGCCACCATGCCGACCTCGCTGGTCATGACCGACAAGGATCTCAAGGTCATCGCCGCAAGCAGTTCTTGGGCCCGCAGTCTCGGCGTGCGCCGGGCCGAGGTTCTGGGCCGCTCGCTCTTCGACATCGCTCCCGATGTCTACGAGCCCAGCCGCACGGCTTTCGCCGAGGTCCTCGACGGCGCCCCCAGCAGCATCGCCCGCAGCCGGGTCACGCTGCCGATCGGCATGACGGTCTGGCTGCAGACCGATCTGAAGACCTGGAAGACCCCGGACGGCGAGATCGGCGGTATCGTTCTGACCGCCAGCGACGTTTCCGAACTGGTCGGCGCCCTGGAGCAGTCCGAACGCTCCGAGCAGCGCATGCAGATGGCTCTGGAGCTCAGCGACCTGCACGTCTGGGAGATGGACTACGCCAGCCGGGAACTCATCAAGGTCGGCGCCGAGGAAACCTTCTTCGAAACCCCGCAGACCTACGAAGACCTCTGGCGCGATATCTATAACGGGGTCGATCCCCGTGACCGCGCCGACGTCGAGGCCGCCTGGCAACGTCAGGTGACCACCGGCGAACGCTATGCCCCCATCTATCGGGTCCTTCGCTCCGACAATCGGGAGGTCTGGGTCCAGGGCGGCGCCAGGCTGTTCACCAGCGAGGATGGTCGACCGATCCGCCTGGTCGGCGCGCTACAGAACATGACCGACCGCAAGGCGGCCGAGGCCGAGCTCATTCAGGCCAAGAACGACGCCGAGACCGCCAACACCGCCAAGTCGACCTTCCTGGCGACCATGAGCCATGAGATTCGCACGCCGCTGAACGGTGTGCTGGGTATGGCCCAGGCGATGGCGTCCGACGACCTCATCGGCGTGCAGCGCGAGCGGTTGGAGGTCATCCGCCAATCGGGCGAGAGCCTGCTGGCTGTGCTCAACGACGTGCTCGATCTGTCGAAGATCGAGGCGGGAAAGTTCGAACTCGACGAGGCCGAGTTCGACCTGAACGATCTGGCCCGGGGCGCTCACGCGGCCTTCACCGCCCTCGCCCACAAGCAGGGCCTTGGGTTTGACCTGAAGATCGAGCCGTCAGCCGAGGGTGTCTATCGGGGCGATCCGACCCGGGTCCGGCAGATCCTCTACAACCTCATCTCAAACGCCCTGAAATTCACCGAGGCCGGTGAAATCCGCGTCACCGTCGCCCGACGGCACAACGCGCTTCGCTTCCAGGTCGCCGACACCGGCATCGGCATCGCCCCGCAGCCGCTCTCCAAGCTGTTCCGTCGCTTCGAACAGGCCGACGCCTCGACCTCTCGCCGATATGGCGGAACCGGCCTGGGCCTGGCCATCTGCCGTCAGCTGACCGAGCTGATGGGCGGCGAGATCGGTGTCGAGAGCGAGATCGGCAAGGGCGCCACCTTCACCGTCACCCTGCCGCTGGCGCGGATCGCCGACAGCCGGGCAGAGGCCCTGCCCGTGGCCCCCCCAACCCCTCCGGACAGCGAACTGACAGGCGATACCCTCAAGGTGCTGGCCGCCGAAGACAACGCCGTCAA